>NZ_CAMZMX010000034.1:0-59759 GCF_947311875.1 Pseudomonas sp. PARCl1 | reverse complement strand
TACAGGGGTTACTGGCCCGAAACAAACGTAGGAGCGAGCGCAGCTCGCGATGCGCCGCGCGGGCGGCGCTCGATCTCACAGGCACTGCATATCTTGTGGCGACCACCTGTCAGCCCTGATGCAATCCCTGTGGGAGCTGGCAAGCCAGCGATAGGGCCATTACAAGCAATACAAGTCTCTCAGTCCCGCCGGTAAGGCAACATCCCCCGCGCCTCCTCGGCATACCCCTTCACCCCTTCCCGCTCCTGCACCAGAAAATCCCCCACCGCCCGCCGCAACCCAGGGTGCAGCAGGTAATGCCACGACCGCGTCAGCACCGGCTCAAACCCGCGAATCAGCTTGTGTTCACCTTGCGCACCGGCATCGAAGCGCTGCAAACCTTCGGCAATGGCGAAGTCCATGCCCTGGTAGAAACAGGTTTCGAAATGCAGCCGGTCGAATTCGTCCAGGCAACCCCAATAGCGGCCAAACAAGCTGTCACCCCCCACCAGGCTCAAGGCCATGGCCACATCCCGCCCGCCCTGGCGGGCCATCACTACCCGTAGCGCCTCGGGCATGCGCTCGGCAAGCAGGCTGAAGAACGCACGGGTCAGGTAGGGCGCACGGCGCCGTACGGCATAAGTGTTGGCGTAGCAGCGGAACACGAAGTCCCATTGCGCCTCGTCCAGTTCATTGCCCTGGTACCACCGAAAATCGATGCCCTGCCCCGCCACCTGCTCGCGCTCCTTGCGCATCTGCTTACGCTTGCGCGAGCTGAGGCTGTCGAGAAAGTCCTGAAAATCGCGGTAGCCGCGGTTTTGCCAGTGAAACTGGCACCCTAGGCGCTCCAGCCAGCCCGGCAGGCCGGCCAACTGCTGGTCCAGCGCCGCATCGGTGAAATTGATGTGGGCACCCGACAGCCCGCCCTTGCCCAGGTACTCAGGTAACGCCTGCAGCAACAGCAGCCCATCGGCCGGGTCGTCGGCCAGCAAACGCGGGCCGCTGACCGGGCTGAACGGGACCGCCCCCAGCAACTTGGGGTAATAGGCAATGCCGGCCCGCTCACAGGCATCGGCCCAACCGTGGTCGAACACGTACTCGCCAAACGAATGCCACTTGCGGTAGGCCGGCAACAGCGCCCGCACCTGCCCGTCACGCTCCAGCACCAGGTGCTCGGCAGCCCAGCCCGTCTGGGGTGCAACGCTGGCGCTGTCCTCCATGGCGCTGAGAAAGCCGTGGCGCAGGAAGGGTTGGCCGGCAGGCACCAAGGCATCCCAGGTGGCCGCCGGAAGATCACGCAAATGGGCAAGGCTGTACAGGCTGGTCACGGTTTTGGCTCGCAGTCGGGAGGCGTTCAGTATCCCCAACCCAGGCGCGTCACTCAAATGATGAACGCCAGGATGCCCCTTTTCTTCTCACTTACTTAACAACAGTGCCACTAATCAGACATTAATCTGTCACTGCCCCTCGCAATACTTGCGCCTGTTTTCCGGAACACCAGAACCTGTCTATTCAGGCCCTTTCCGAAGACATGCCAACACAGGGGCAGGCGCTTGAGCCTCCCCCATTTTTTCAGTAGGGAGAACCTTATGCGTCTTGTTTCTACACTTACCGGAATGAGCCTCACCGGCATGATGCTGGCCCTGAGCGCCCCGGCCAGTGCTGCTGTCGACGCCAAGCTGCTCGAAATGCTGCGCGCCAACGGCTCGATCAACCAGGCGCAGTACAATGAACTGCAAGGCGATCTGGCAAAAGAAACCAAGGAAAAGGCCGACCAGAAAGCTCAGTCCGAACGTATGAGCGCCTTTGAACAAAAAGTGGCATGGGCCGCCAAGACCCAGATCAAGGGCGATGTGCGCCTGCGTTACGAAGACGTCAACGTCGACAACCCGATCTCCCGCAGTGGCAACCAGGACCGTGAGCGCGTACGTGCCCGTGTCGGCTTCTACAGCGAGATCAACCCGCAAGTCGACGCCGGCGTGCGTGTGGCCACCGGCAGCAGCGCCGATGCCCGCTCGACCAACCAGAGCCTGGACAACTACTTCGAGAAGAAATCACTGTGGGTCGACCTGGCCTACCTCGACTGGCACCCGACTGCCGTGCCCAACCTGCACCTGATCGGCGGCAAGATGAACCAGCCGTGGGTCAGCATGGGCGACATCATCTGGGACAGCGACATCAACCCGGAAGGTGTGGCAGCTACCTACAAGATGAACGTTGGCCCGGCTGAAGTCTTCGGCAGCCTTGGTCACTACAACCTGAAAGACAACGTCGATGGCGACGGCGTGCAGTTCAAGCATGACGCGCAGCTGTACGCAGGCCAGCTGGGCACCAGGTTCAACGCAGCCGACACCGTCAAGGTGACCGTGGGCGGCAGCATCTACGGCTACGACAACGACAAGGCTTCGGCCGCCCTGGCCTCGCTGGGCAACACCACCAACGAGTTCAACCTGGTGGAAGGCTTCGGTCAGGTCGACTTCACCGGCTTTGCCATCCCGCTGTCTGCCTACGGCCAGTTCGTCAAGAATACCGAAAGCACCGACGGCAAGGACAAAGCCTGGCTGGCCGGTCTGAAGAGCAAGATCGGCGCCTGGAGCCTGGACTACAACTACCGCGACGTGCAGCGTAACGGTGTGGTCAGCCTGTTCACCGACTCTGACTTCGGTGCCGGCTTCACAGGTTCGCGTGGCCACAAGTTCAAGGTCGGTTATGAAATCGACAAGAACTTCGGCGTAGGTGCAACCTACCTGATGGCCAAGACCGACTACTCCAACCTGCCCAACAGCAATGCGGACGTGGATACCCTGCAGTTGGACCTGGAAGCCAAGTTCTAAACACGCAATAGCGGGGAATGCCGACCCCATCCGGCGTTTCCCGCTTTTTTTTGCCTGTGAAATAGCTGGGGCTGCTTTGCAGCCCATCGCGACACAAGGCCGCTCCTACAGGGGAATGCGCCCTTTGCAGGTCGGCCCCGGCTATCTCGGATCAGACCAGGTAATCAGCGCTTGCGCAGGATCACACTGCCAATCGAATACCCCGCACCGAACGAGCTCAATACCCCCAAGGCGCCCTTGGCCAGGTCATCCTGGTACAGGTGGAAGGCAATGACCGAGCCTGCCGAGCTGGTATTGGCGTAACGGTCCAGAATCACCGGGGCGTCTTCCTCGGCCACTTCTCGCCCCAGCAGCTTCTTGACGATCAGGTGGTTCATGCTGAGGTTGGCCTGGTGCAGCCAGAAGCGCTTCACATCGCTAGGGTTCAGGCCGTTTTCCTGCAGGTGCTCACCGATCAGTTCGGCCACTTTCGGGCACACCTCGCGGAACACCTTGCGGCCTTCCTGGATGAACAGCTTGTCCGCAGCGCCCTGCCCCTCTTCCGCCGCACGGTTGAGGAAGCCGAAATTGTTGCGGATATTGTTGGAGAATTCGGTCCACAGCTTGCTGCTGACGATATCGAACTGGTGCGCCGAGCTGGCCTTGTCAGCGCGCTCGAGCACCACTGCGGTGGCCGCATCACCGAAGATGAAGTGGCTGTCGCGGTCACGGAAGTTCAAGTGCCCGGTGCACACCTCGGGGTTGACCATCAGTACTGCACGCGCCTGGCCCAGGGCCACGCTGTTGGCTGCGGTCTGGATGCCGAACGTGGCCGAGGAACAGGCTACGTTCATGTCGAAGGCAAAGCCCTGAATGCCCAGCGCCTGCTGCACTTCGATGGCAATGGCCGGGTACGGGCGCTGCAGGTTGGAGCAGGCGACGATCACGCCGTCGATATCGGCAGCCGTGCGGCCCGCACGCTGCAAGGCCTGGTGAGCAGCGGCCACGGCCATTTCGCAAAGCACCGAGGGTTCGTCGTTGGAACGCTCCGGCAGGCGCGGCTTCATGCGCTGCGGGTCGAGGATGCCGGCCTTGTCCATGACGAAGCGGCTCTTGATGCCCGAGGCCTTTTCGATGAACGCGGCATCCGACAAGGGCGCCGCTTCGACTTCGCCACGCTCGATGGCGGCGGCGTTGTCCTGGTTGAACTGCTGGGACCAGGCGTTGAAGGAGGCCACCAGTTCTTCGTTGGAAATACTCTGGGCCGGGGTGTACAGGCCGGTGCCGCTGATCACGACGTTATGCACGGTCGTTCCTCTGTTCGAAGGCCATCGCCACGGGGGCGCTGGCGGGAATAGGACAGCCTAGTGGCACTTTAGTGCCAAGTTAGGGGCGAGGGGCTCACCCGAGAAGGGCCGCCAGGCGGCCCCAAATTGCATCAATACTGCCACAACTGTGGAAGTTTAGCCTTCCACCTGGCCCCACTGCTTGCTCAATCTTTTGTCAGAAATCGGCACTTTGGTGCCCAGTTGCTGAGCGAACAGCGACACCCGGTATTCCTCCAGCCACCAACGGTACAGGGTCAGTTGCTCATCGCGCTTGCCCTCCTGGGCATGCTTGTCGGCGCGGGCCTTGTACTGCGCCCACAGGTTGGCCAGCTCGCCGCTCCATACCCGGTCCTTCTGCACCTGCGCACCGAGTTTCTCCAGGCGCAGTTCCACTGCCTTGAGGTAACGCGGCAGTTCCTTGAACCAGGTGGCCGGGGTTTCACGCACGAACCCTGGGTACACCAGGTTGCCCAACTGCTGCTTGATGTCATTCAGCGCCACGGCCTGGCTGAGGTCGATCTTGCCCTTGAAGCGCTTCTGCAGGCCGTGCCACAGCTTCAACACTTCCAGCGCCTGCCTGGCCAGGCGCTCGGCGTGCTCGGCCCAACTGCCGCGCTTGCGTTCGGCCAGCCCGGCCAAGGCCGCACCCTCGCGTGGCAAGGGCTGTTCACCCTCGAGGATGCAGCTGTCCAGGCTGGCCAGCAAAATGTCCTCGACCAGCGCTTCGACACGCCCCAGCTCGCGGTACAGCAGGCCCAGTTCGGTCAGCCCCGGCAGCTTGCCCCGCAGGAACTTGGCCGGCTCGGCCAGTTGCTGCAGCAGCAGCCGCTGCAAGGCACGGCGGTGCTGGAACTCGGCTTCGGCCTGGGTCGAGAAGCGGCCTTCGCGCACCGTGCCGTTTTCGTCCACCAATGCCGGGTAGACCGTCATCGACAAGCCGGCGATCTTTTGCTGGGTGGTCTGCGCCACGGGGCTGAAGGCCTTGGCCTGCACCGGCTTTTCGGCGTCAGCCGTGCGCGGTACGGCCAACGCGGCCTGGCTGGCGGCGGCAAAACGGGCAGTCAGCTCGGCCAGGTCGCGGCCCTCGCCCAGGAACTTGCCCTGGCCGTCGACCACCTCGATATTCATGCGCAGGTGGCCCTCGACCAGGCTCACCGACTCGGCCCAGGCCTCGTCGGCTACACGCACACCGGTCATGCGCAGCAATTCCTGGCCCAGGGCCTGGGGCAAGGCCCCCTGGGCGAACGGCATGCGCGCCAGCGACGCCTTGACGAAGTCGGGCACCGGCACGAAGTTCTTGCGCAGGGCCTTGGGCAGGTTGCGTACCAGCGCCACGCACTTGGCTTCGAGCAGGCCCGGCACCAGCCACTCGAGGCGTTCACCCGGCAGGTTCGGCAACAACGGCGCAGGCACGCGCACAGTCACGCCATCGCGCGGGTGCCCCGGTTCAAAGTGATAGGTCAGCGGCAGGCGCAGTTCGCCCACTTGCAGGCTGTCGGGGTACTGGGCCGCCGTGACCTCGCTGGCCTCACGCGCCAGCACGTCCTCTTCGCGCATGATCAGCAGGTTGGCATCCTTCTGGCTGCCCATGCGGTACCAGGCATCGAAGGTGGCGGTCTGGTGAATTTCTTCGGGCAGGCGCGCTTCGTAGAACGCATACAGCGTTTCTTCATCGGCGAGAATATCGCGCCGACGCGCTTTGGCCTCCAGTTCATCAAGCTGCTCCAGCAGGCGCTTGTTGGCCGCCAGGCATTTGGCCCGCGACTGGATCTCGCCGCCTACCAGGCCCTCGCGGATGAACAGCTCCCGCGAGGTGGCCGGGTCGATCGGGCCAAAATGCACCGGGCGCCGCCCGACCAGAATCAGGCCGTACAAGGTGATCTGCTCATAGGCCACGACCTGCCCGCGCTTTTTCTCCCAGTGCGGCTCGAAGTGGTTCTTCTTGACCAGGTGGCCGGCCAGCGGCTCGATCCAGTCCGGTTCGATCCGGGCCACCACGCGTGCATACAACTTGGTGGTTTCGACCAACTCGGCAGCCATCACCCACTGCGGGCGCTTACGCCCCAGGCCCGACGACGGGTGTACCCAGAAGCGCCGCTGGCGAGCTCCCTGGTAGTCGCCCTCTTCGGTCTTGTGGCCGATCTGGCTGAGCAGGCCGCTGAGGAGGGCCTTGTGAAACTTCTGGTAGTCGGACGGTTCTTTGTTCACCGTCAGTTGCAGGTCACGGCAAATCAATGCCAGCTGGCGATGGGCATCGCGCCATTCGCGCAGGCGCAGGTAATTGAGAAAGTGCTTGCGGCACCAGTTGCGCAACGGGTTGGCGGTCAGCGCCTGGCGCTGTTCTTCAAAGCCGCGCCACAAATTCACCAACGCAGCGAAGTCGGAGTCCACATCCTTCCATTGCGCGTGCGCCTGGTCCGCCGCCTGCTGGCGCTCGGGCGGGCGTTCGCGCGGGTCCTGCACCGACAACGCACTGGTGACGATCAACACTTCCTGCAAGCTACCCTGGCGTGCGCCCTCCAGCAGCATGCGGCCCAGCCGCGGGTCGATGGGCAGGCGCGCCAACTGGCGGCCGATAGGCGTCAGCTGGTTCTCGCGGTTGACCGCCGACAGTTCCTGCAACAGGTTGAAGCCGTCGCTGATGGCCTTGCCATCTGGCGGCTCGATGAACGGGAACGCGTCAATGGCACCCAGGCGCAGGTGCAGCATTTGCAGAATCACCGCCGCCAGGTTGGTACGCAGGATTTCCGGGTCGGTGAACGCCGGCCGGCTGTTGAAATCCTCTTCGCTGTACAAGCGCACGCAAATGCCCGGCTCAACCCGGCCGCAACGGCCTTTACGCTGGTTGGCACTGGCCTGCGACACCGCCTCGATGGGCAGGCGCTGAACCTTGGCGCGGTAGCTGTAGCGGCTGATGCGCGCAGTACCGGTGTCGATCACATAGCGAATGCCCGGCACGGTCAGCGAGGTTTCGGCGACGTTGGTGGCCAGCACCACCCGGCGCCCGGTGTGCGGCTGGAAGATGCGCTGCTGCTCGGCCGGCGACAGGCGCGCGTAAAGCGGCAGAATCTCGGTATGGCGCAGTTGCGCCTTGCGCAGGATCTCGGCGGCATCGCGGATTTCCCGCTCGCCCGGCAGGAAGATCAACACGTCGCCAGGGCCTTTGCCTTGGCTGCGCTCATGCTGGGCCAGCTCGTCGAGGGTGGCGAGAATCGCCTGGTCGACCGTCAGGTCGTCCTCGATCTGGTTGCCCTCTTCGTCCTGCTCGCTGGTCAGCGGGCGGTACCAGGTTTCCACCGGGAAGGTGCGGCCAGACACCTCGATGATCGGCGCATTGTCGAAGTGTTTGGAGAAGCGCTCCAGGTCGATGGTCGCCGAGGTGATGATCAGCTTCAGTTCGGGCCGGCGGTGCAGCAAGGTCTTCAGGTAGCCGAGCAGGAAGTCGATGTTCAGGCTGCGCTCGTGGGCTTCGTCGACGATGATCGTGTCGTAGCGTTCGAGAAAGCGGTCATGCTGGGTTTCGGCCAGCAGGATGCCGTCGGTCATCAGCTTGACCAGGGTGTTGGCGTCGCTCTGGTCTTCGAAACGGACTTGGTAGCCGACCAACCCACCCAGCGGCGTACCCAGCTCTTCGGCCACCCGCGCCGCCACGCTGCGCGCGGCAATGCGCCGTGGCTGGGTGTGGGCAATCAGGCCATGGCTGCCACGGCCCAGTTCCAGGCAGATCTTCGGCAACTGCGTGGTCTTGCCCGAACCGGTTTCACCGGCGATCACCAGCACCTGGTGTTCGGCGAGGGCCTTCTTGATTTCATCGCGTTTGGCGGCGATCGGCAGGTTGTCGTCGTAGCGTACGACCGGCACGCTCTGCTGGCGCGCGGTAACCTGGGCACAAGAGGCCTGGACCTTGTCCACCCACTGCGCCAGCTTGGCCTCGTCTGGGCGCTTGCGCAGCTCATGCAATTGCCGCCGCAAGCGGTGGCGGTCGGCAATCATGGCGTGGTCGAGGTTGTGCAGCAATTTGTCGATGGCGTGGTCAGTCATGGGGCTTTTTAATGATGCAGGTGAGCCTGCTTTTTCATGATCGGCATTCTGAGGATGCGCGATTGTCGCAGATTTGCGCCTGTTTTGCTGTCCAGGCTGGCGCGCACCCTGTAGGAGCGGCCTTGCGTCGCGATGGGCTGCGCAGCAGCCCCGTGGATTTGTGCCGGGGCGCAGATTTTGGGGCTGCTACCGCAGCCCATCGCGACGCAAGGCCGCTCCCACAAGGGATCGCACAGTGGCTGAAAGTTTAGCAAGTCCTTATGTAAACGTTGCCATTCACGACTTTAATCACCCTTACGCCGCATGTGAGTATCAAAACCATGACGCCCGCCCAGCCCATCGCCCCACCGTTGCCGCGCCCTTCGCTACCGAAGGCCCGCAGCCGTGCCGGGGAAAACCCGCTGGTGCACATCATCCTCGCCTTCTGGGCCTTGTGGCACTGCCGCCACGCCCGCCCACCGGATACCGCCCTCACGCCGTTGTGACCAAACCCGGCCAGCCTCTGGCCGTTTGCCCCAGCCGGGCCGCCCGCCAGTGCGATGGCCCTGCGCAGCCGTGAGCGAACCCAACATGCATTTTGCCCCCGTAGAGCACGCCGCCCGTTTTCTGGCCGACAACCCTGATATCGAGTTGTTCGAGCTGTTCATTCTCGACGCCAACGGCGTACCCCGCGGCAAGCTGCTGCACCGCGACGAATTGCTGGCCGTGTACCAGAGCGGCCGGCCGCTACCCAGTACCATTCTCGGCCTGACCCTGAACGGCGACGATGTGGAAAACTCCGGGTTGGTCTGGGATGTGGGTGATATCGACTGCCGCGCCTACCCGCTCGAGGGCAGCCTGACAAGGTTGCCCTGGCGCCGGGTGCCGACCGCCGCGGTGCAGGTGAGCATGCACCCGAGTGAGGGGTTGCCTGCCAGCATCGCCGACCCGCGCCACGTGCTGCTGCGCACCATCGAGGCGCTGCAGGCCGACGGCTACCACCCGGTGATGGCCTGCGAACTGGAGTTCTACCTGCTTGACCAGCAACGCGACGCCCAAGGCCGCCCGCAACCGGCACTGGACAACGATGGCGGGCGCCCGCGCAGCACCCAGGTGTACGGCCTGCGCGAACTGGAACAGATCGAGCCGTTTCTCGCCGATCTGTATGCCGCCTGCAAAGCCCAGGGCATCCCGGCCCGTACGGCCATTTCCGAATACGCCCCCGGCCAGGTGGAAATCACCCTGGAGCACGGTGACGCACTGCAGGCCATGGACCAGGCGGTACGCTACAAGCGCCTGGTCAAGGGCGTGGCCCATGCCCACGGCATGCAGGCCTGCTTCATGGCCAAGCCATTCGCGCACCTGGCGGGTACTGGCATGCACATGCACCTGAGCCTGGCTGACCACGCCGGCACCAATCTGTTCGCCAGCGACGACAAGGCTGGCACGCCGCTGCTGCGCCAGGCAGTCGCCGGCATGCTGCGCCACCTGCGCGAATCACTGCTGCTGTTCTGCCCCAACGCCAATTCGTTCCGCCGCTTCCAGGCCAACAGTTATGCACCACTGGCACCCACCTGGGGCGTGGACAACCGCACCGTGAGCCTGCGCGTACCCGGTGGCCCGGCCAACAGCCGGCATGTGGAGCACCGCATCTGCGGCGCCGATGCCAACCCCTACCTGGCGGCGGCGGCGATCCTGGCAGCCAGCCACCGTGGCATTCGCGAACAGCTGGACCCAGGGGCACCGGTGCAAGGCAACGGTTATGCCCAGGCTACCGAACACCTGCCCACCGACTGGCTGACGGCGCTCGACGCCCTGCAGCAGTCGGCTTGGGCCCGCGAAGCATTGGGCGAGGACTTCCTCGGCGTGTACCTGAAGGTCAAGCGCGCCGAGTACCGCCAGTTCATGGCCGAAGTCAGCGAACAGGACTGGCGCTGGTACCTGCACCAGGCCTGAGCCCCTCAACATTCAAGGAACACCCATGAACGCAGCATTGCACAAAGGCCCGGCGCAGCGCGCGCCGTCCTACTACAGCGCCACCCTCAACGACCCTACCGAGTACCCGCAACTCAAGGGCACGGTGCAGGTGGATGTGGCAATCATCGGCGGCGGCTTCACCGGCGTGGCCACGGCAGTCGAGCTGGCCGAGCGCGGCCTCAAGGTGGCCATCGTCGAAACCAACCGTATAGGCTGGGGTGCCAGCGGCCGTAACGGTGGCCAAGTCACTGGCAGCCTGTCGGGCGACGAAGCCATGCGCTCACAGATGCGCAACCACCTGGGCGCCGAGGTCGATGACTTCATCTGGCACCTGCGCTGGCGTGGCCACCAGGTAATCGAGCAGCGCGTAGCGCGCTACGGCATCGACTGTGACCTCAAGCGTGGCCATCTGCATGCCGCCATGAAACCCTCGCACATGAACGAGCTGCGCGCGTTCGAGGCCGAAGCGCAACGCCGGGGCATGGGCGAGCAGGTTCAAATGCTCGACCGCGCGGCAGTGGCTGAGCACCTGCAGAGCCCACTGTACATGGGCGCCTTGAAGAACCTGCGCAACCTGCACCTGCACCCGCTCAACCTGTGCCTGGGTGAGGCCCGCGCCGCAAATGGCCTGGGCGCACTGGTGTTCGAGAATTCCGAAGTGCTGGACATCGTGCATGGCCCGCGCCCGGCGGTGGTTACCGCCCACGGCCGGGTCGAGGCACGCCAGGTGATGCTGGCCGGCGATGTGTACCACAAGCTGGAAAAGCGCCAACTCAAGGGCAAGATATTCCCGGCCATGGGCGGGATCGTCACCACCGCGCCACTGGGCGAACTGGCCGAGCAGATCAACCCCCACGACCTGGCGGTGTACGACTGCCGCTTCGTGCTCGACTATTACCGCCTGACAGCCGACAAGCGCCTGCTGTTCGGTGGCGGCGCCAACTACTCCGGCCGTGACTCGCGGGATATCGAAGGCGAGCTGCGGCCATGCATCGAACGCACGTTCCCGGCATTGAAGGGCGTGCCGATCGATTTCCAGTGGAGCTGCGCCATGGGCATCGTGGTCAACCGCATTCCACAGCTGGGCAAGCTGTCGGACAACGTGTGGTATTGCCAGGGGTATTCCGGGCACGGCATTGCCACCAGCCACATCATGGGCGAGATCATGGCCGAGGCGTTGACCGGTACGCTCGAGCAGTTCGACACCTTCGCCCAGTGCAAGCATGTGCGGGTGCCGATGGGTGACTTGCTGGGCAACCCGCTGCTGGCGGCCGGCATGTGGTATTACCAGATGCTGGAAAAACTGCGCTGAGCCCAAAACCCATGCCATCGCTGTAGGAGCGGCCTTGTGTCGCGATCGGCCGCAAAGCGGCCCCTGGATCTTGGCATGGGTGCTGAAATGGACGGGGCCGCTTCGCGGCCCATCGCGACACAAGGCCGCTCCTACAGGGGTGCGCAGGGTCAGGCGATCTTCTTCAAGCCCTGCTTCTTCAGCTCTTCATCACGCAGTTCGCGGCGCAGGATCTTGCCTACGTTGGTGGTCGGCAGCGCATCGCGGAACTCGATATGGCGCGGCACCTTGTAGCCGGTCACGTTGGCACGCATGTGCTCCATCACCTGCTCCTTGGTCACGGTCATGCCCGGCTTGACCACGATGAACACCTTGATCACTTCGCCCGACTTCTCGTCCGGCACCCCGATGGCCGCGCACTGCAACACGCCAGGCAAGCCGGCAAGCACATCCTCCAGCTCGTTGGGGTACACATTGAAGCCGGAGACCAGGATCATGTCCTTCTTGCGGTCGACGATACGCATGTAGCCGTCTGGCTGGATCAAGGCGATGTCGCCGGTCTTGAGCCAACCCTGGTTGTCGAGGATCTCGGCAGTGGCCTCTTCACGCTGCCAATAGCCCTTCATGACCTGCGGGCCCTTGATGCACAGTTCGCCAACTTCGCCCAACGGCAACTCGTTACCAGCCTCGTCGATTACCTTGCACAGGGTCGACGGCACCGGAATACCAATGGTGCCGACCTGGTTCGCTTCGGCAGGGTTGACCGTGGCCACCGGGCTGGTTTCCGTCATGCCGTAGCCCTCGCAGATGGCGCAACCGGTCACCGCCTTCCAGCGCTCGGCCACGCTCAACTGCAGGGCCATGCCGCCCGACAAGGTGATTTTCAGCGCCGAGAAGTCCAGGGCACGGAACCCATCGTTGTTGCACAGGGCAACGAACAGGGTGTTCAGGCCGACAAAGCCGGTGAACTTCCACTTGCCCAGTTCCTTGACCATCGCCGGCAGGTCACGCGGGTTGCTGATCAACACGTTGTGGTTGCCGATCAGCATCATCGCCATGCAATGGAAGGTGAACGCGTAGATGTGGTACAGCGGCAGCGGGGTGATGAGAATTTCACAGCCTTCGTGCAGGTTCGAGCCCATCAGCGCCCGGCACTGCAGCATGTTGGCCACCAGGTTGCGGTGGGTCAGCATGGCACCCTTGGCCACGCCGGTGGTGCCGCCGGTGTACTGCAGCACCGCCACATCGTTGGCCTGCGGGTTGGCCTCGGTTACCGGCTGGCCCTTGCCCAGTGCCAGCGCAGCGTTGAAACGCACGGCCTGCGGCAGGTGGTAGGCCGGCACCATCTTCTTCACGTACTTGATCACGCTGTTGATCAGCAAGCGCTTGACCGGCGGCAACAGGTCGGCCACCTCGGTGACGATGACGTGCCGGACCTGGGTCTTGGGCACCACTTTCTCAGCCAGGTGGGCCATGTTGGCCAGGCACACCAAGGCCTTGGCGCCAGAGTCGTTGAACTGGTGTTCCATTTCCCGCGCGGTGTACAGCGGGTTGGTGTTGACCACGATCAGCCCGGCGCGTATGGCACCGAACACCGCGACCGGGTATTGCAGGACATTGGGCAGTTGCACGGCAATGCGATCACCCGGCTTGAGGTCGGTATGCTGCTGCAACCAGGCGGCAAATGCCCCCGACAGCGCATACAACTCGCCATAAGTGATAGTCTTGCCCAGGTTGCTAAAGGCCGGTTTGTCGGCAAAGCGTTGGCAGGATTGCTTGAGTACTGCCTGGATATTGGGGAATTCGTCAGGATTGATTTCCGCCGTAATCCCGGCTGGGTACTTATCCTTCCAAAAATGTTCGATCATGGAAGCCCACTCCTTCAGCAACAGCGAAGTTCGATTCACGCGTCGATGCGCTTATTATTGATATGAGATGACGGTTCGTTGCAAACCGGATCATCTGAAAGCGGGCCGAGAGTAACAGCTTTGCCTGGGGTCGCCTAGAGGCCAAAACGGGCCTTATGGTCACATAAATGACTCAATGAACGTTTTAGGTCATTTTTAGAGTATTTAGCTTAAAGTGGCAAGCTACAAGCTTCAAGCGGCTAGATAGAGCGCGCCAAAGGCTCTGATTCCACGCTTACAGCTTGTAGCTTGTAGCTTGTAGCTTGTAGCTTGTAGCTTGTAGCTTGCAGCTTGCAGCTTGCAGCTTGCAGCTTGCAGCTTGCAGCTGACTCAAGCGATATCCCGCAGCTCCCGGCGCAGAATCTTGCCCACCGGCGTCATCGGCAGGGACTCGCGCAGCACGATGTGCTTGGGCACCTTGTAACCGGTGAAGTTGGCCTTGCAGTAGGCCTTGAGCTCATCCACGCTCAGCCCCCCCTCGCGCGGCACCACGAACAGCTTCACCGCCTCGCCGGAACGCTCGTCGGGCACACCGATGGCCGCACAGTTGGCGACCTGCGGGTGGCCCATCACCACGTCTTCGATCTCATTGGGGTACACGTTGAAACCCGAGACGATGATCATGTCCTTCTTGCGGTCGACGATCCGCGTGAAGCCGTCCACGTCGATCACGGCGATATCACCGGTTTTGAACCAACCGTCCGCATCCAGGGCCTGGGCGGTGGCCTCAGATTGCTGCCAGTAGCCCTTCATCACCTGCGGCCCCTTGATGCACAACTCGCCACGCTCGCCCAACGGCAGCTCGTTGCCGTCATCATCGATGACCTTGAAGGCGGTACCGGCCACCGGGATGCCCACCGTACCCAGCCGGGCCAACTGGCCGTAGGGGTTGGTGCTGGCCACCGGCGAGGTTTCGGTCAGGCCATAGCCTTCGACAATGCGGCAGCCGGTAAGCGCCTCCCAGCGTTCGGCAGTGGCCTTGACCAGCGCCGTGCCACCGGAGTTGGTGACTTTCAGTGCCGAGAAATCCAGCCGGCGAAAACCCGGGTGATCCATCAGCGCCACGAACAGGGTGTTGAGCCCGAGCAATGCAGAGAAACGCCACTTGCCCAGCTCCTTGATGAAGCCGGGAATATCCCGCGGGTTGGTGATCAGCACGTTGTGGTTGCCGGTGACCATCATGCACATGCAGTTCGCGGTGAACGCGTAGATGTGGTACAGCGGCAGCGGCGCGATCATGACCTCCTGGCCATCCTTGAGCAGCTTCTGCCCGTCCGGGCCGTGCTGCGAAAAGCACGCCAGCACCTGCAGCATGTTGGCCACCAGGTTGCCGTGAGTAAGCATGGCGCCTTTGGCCAGCCCTGTGGTGCCGCCGGTGTACTGCAGCACGGCGATGTCGTCCAGGCTCTGCGGCACCGATTGCGGCGACAGGCCGCGCCCCTGGCGCAGCACCTGCTTGAACGGGAGTGCCTGGGGCAAGTGGTAGGCCGGCACCATCTTTTTCAGCTTGTCGACCACCGTGTTGATCAACCAGCCCTTGGCAGTGGGCAGCAGGTCGCCCATTTTCGCTTCGATCAGGTACTCGATGCCGGTGTCGGGCAACACGGCCTGCACCCGCTTGCCGAACATGTTCAGGTAGACCAACGCCCGCGCCCCGCTGTCATTGAACTGGTGGCGCATCTCGCGCTCGGTGTACAGCGGGTTGGTATTGACCACGATCAACCCGGCACGCATGGCCCCGAACACGGCGATCGGGTACTGCAGCACGTTGGGCATCTGCACCGCGATACGGTCGCCCGGCTGCAGGTCGGTGTGCTGCTGCAACCAGGCGGCAAACGCGGCTGAATGTCGCTCCAGTTGCGCATAGGTCAGGGTCACGCCCAGGTTGCTGAATGCCGGGCGGTCGGCAAAGCGCTTGCAAGAGCGCTCGAACACCTCGACCACCGAGGCATAGGCATTGATGTCGATGGTGGAAGGCACGCCCGCCGGGCGCTTGTCATTCCAGAAGTCGGCTTGCATTTATTATTGTTCCTCTGCCTGGACCTGCACTGCGTCCTTGGATCCTTGACCTGGTCGCCAACCGGCAAACAGGCGTTGCTTCGACGTTAGCAGGTAAGCCCGGGGTGGCCTATACGCCAAGTGCCGCCATTAACATTGTGAATCTTATTTGTGCCCTTCCTGCAATCGGGCCGGTTGTGCATACACTGTTCCGGTACCCCATGCGCACAAGGAGCCGCCATGCCCCACGACGCCTTCTGGCTGCCCGTCAGCGAGCACTGCCGCCTGTACGTGCACCAATGGCTGCCAGCCTCGCCAGTGAAAGCCGTAGTCCTGCTGGCCCATGGCATGGCCGAGCATGCCGGGCGCTACCAGCGCCTGGGCCTGGCACTGGCCGCGGCTGGCTTTGCCGTGTTCGCCGCTGACCTGCGTGGCCACGGACGTAGCGCCGAGCACGGCAGCCTGGGCCTGTTCAGCCGCCATCATGGCTGGAATGCCGTGGTCGACGACCTCGGCCGGCTGGCCCAGTACATTGGCCAACACTACCCGGGCACCCCGCTGTTCCTGTTCGGCCACAGCATGGGCAGCTACATCGCCCAGGCTTACCTGCTGCACCACAGTGCCAGCCTGCACGGGGCGATCCTGAGCGGTTCCAACTACCAGCCTGCCGCGCTGTACCGCATGGCCCGGCTGGTGGCGCGGCTGGAGGCCTGGCGCCAGGGGCCGCTGGGCAAGAGTGCGGTGATCGAATGGCTCTCCTTCGGCGCGTTCAACAAGGCCTTCAAGCCCAACCGCACGGCATTTGACTGGCTCAGCCGCGACCCGGCCGAGGTCGACCGCTACGTCAACGACCCGCTGTGCGGCTTTCGGTGCAGCAACCAGCTGTGGCTGGACCTGCTGCAAGGCTTGGCGCAGATCAGCCAGCCGGGTAACCTCGCACAGATCGATCCGAACCTGCCGATACTGATAATGGGTGGGGAATGTGATCCGGTCAGTGCCGGCAAGCGTCTCACCCATCTGGCCGACGCCCTGCGCGCCACCGGCAATCGACATGTACAGCTACGCGTCTATCCTGAAGCGCGGCATGAAGTACTCAACGAAACCAACCGTAACGAGGTCACTGCCGACATTGTCGGCTGGCTTGAACAGGCACTGGCCATTGATCGGCCTGTGCGCAGTGAATGACAGCCACCCTCGCCTACCGCTCAAGGAAACCCCGATGTCCCAGGTCACCAACACGCCTTACGAAGCCCTCGAAGTAGGCCAGAAGGCGCAATACCAGAAGTCCGTCGAAGAGCGCGACATCCAGCTGTTCGCGGCGATGTCCGGTGACCACAACCCGGTGCACCTGGACGCCGAGTTTGCGGCCAAGAGCATGTTCCGCGAACGCATTGCCCACGGCATGTTCAGCGGCGCGTTGATCAGTGCGGCAGTGGCCTGCACCCTGCCAGGCCCTGGCACCATCTACCTGGGCCAGCAGATGAGCTTCCAGAAGCCGGTGAAGATTGGCGACACGCTCACCGTACGCCTGGAAATTCTGGAAAAACTGCCCAAGTTCAAAGTGCGCATCGCGACCAATGTGTACAACCAGAACGATGAGCTGGTGGTGCAGGGCGAAGCGGAAATCCTGGCGCCACGCAAGCAGCAGACCGTGGAACTGGTATCGCCACCGAATTTCGTTGCCAGCTGAGCATAGCGCTGGCACTACCGGCCCTGCGGCGGGCGAATGCCCGCCCCCAGGCAACCATCAGTCTGGCATCCGCTGGGTGACCAACTCCACCAGGCGGTCCAGGCTTTCACCCCAGCCCTGGTAGAACCCCATGTCCTCGTGGGCCTTGCAATCGGCAGCATTCCAGTGCCAGGCCCGGGCGGTATAACGGGTTTTGCCCCGTTCCTCGTCCAGGCTGATCACGGCGGTCATGAACGCCTTGTTCGACGGTACCCAGCCGGGGCCAAACGCATCGGTGAACACCAGGCGCCGCGGCGCCGCGATCTCCAGGAACACGCCCTGGGTGGGGTACTCGCTGCCATCCGGCGCCCGCATCAAGGTGCGGAACAGGCCGCCGGGCCACAATTGCATCTCGCATTCCGGGGTGCTCATGCCATGCGGCCCCCACCATTGCCTTAGCCACTCGGGCTCGGTCCAGGCGCGGAACACTTTGGCCGGTGGGGCGTCGATCAGGCGACTGATCAACAACTCATGTTGCGCTTGCGCAGCAGGGGCAAGGCTCATCGGGTGTTGTCTCCGTGGCAGTCAGGGTGGCAGTTCACACAGCAAGGCTGTGCGAATTCCCCACGTCCACGATAGACCAGGCCCGCCCCACGCGGGTGGCCCGCCGAGCAGCGGCTCAGTGCGTTTGGCGATAACGGCCCACGGCGTTCGAGCGCCGCGCGGGGGCGCTCGAACCTCCTGTAGCCGGTCAACCCTGCTGGCAGCCCTCGCCCATGGCACGGTACTGGATGGTATGCACCTGGCCGTGATGGTCTTCATAGGTCATGGTGGCAGGCACCACTTCGCAAACATTGGGAATGGTCGACAGGTCGATTACCCGCTTGATATCCAGGTTCATCGAGTAGTCGTACTGCTGGGCCACTGGCTGGGTGGAGACGGGCTTGGCCTCATCGGCGAGGGCGAACGAGGACATACCGACCAATGCAAGAATCAGTAATGGTTTCATGGTGTTTTGCCTTTTGAGCATTCAAGCTGATCGATTGACTTCTAATGCCGTTTCCGGCGCGGAGAAGTTGCCATCTACGGTGGAGATGGCACGAAGTACCGATCCCGCTTCGTACTGCAGGGGGGATGCCTGAAATTCTACGCCTGGCCGTTAATAGTTGAACCCCGAACTCGGATATTCAGTCTTGCCGAATTTGCAACAATCTGCGACAAAATACCCGCAAAGCATTACGCCAGAGCCTCTGCTCTGTACTCAGGGGAAATTCGCCATTTCTGAACAATTAACCTGCTCGACACTTGCAGATACAGAACGCCGGCTGCTGGACCACTTTTACCGGCAACAAGGCTCGCGCATGCGCGCGGCAAGCGATGCGCAGTTGTGGGTAGCCAGGGGGCCGGGGATCATTGCCGGGCTGAGCCTGGCCAGGGTAACCGGGGGCTTCTGGCTGACCGGCCTGTTCGTCGACCCGCAACGGCGCCAGCAAGGGGTAGCCGGCAAACTGGTGAAGGCGGCGCTGGCCCAGGCTGACGGGCCAACCTGGCTGTTTTGCCACCCCGACCTGCTGCCGTTCTATCAACGCCTGGGTTTCGAACTGGCGCAGTGCCTGCCAGACACCCTGCATGGCCGCTTGCAACGCTACCAGCGCAGCAAACGCCTGGTGGCCCTGCAGCAGGGTCAGTCGTCGCCTGCTTCCAGCCCTGGGAACAGCACGTCGGTGTAGCCGAACTTGGTAAAGTCCTGGATCCGCGATGGATACAAACGCCCGATCAGGTGGTCGCACTCATGCTGCACCACCCGCGCGTGGAAGCCTTCGGCAAAGCGGCGGATCGCATTGCCCTGTGGGTCGATGCCCTCATAGCAAATGTGCTTGAAGCGTGGTACCACGCCGCGCAAGCCGGGCACCGAAAGGCAGCCTTCCCAACCGTCTTCCAGTTCAGTGGAGGTCGGGGTGATGACCGGGTTCAGCAGGATGGTCTGCGGCACCGCTTCGGCGTCCGGGTAACGCTCGCTGCGTTCGAAGCCGAAAATCACCAGTTGCAGTTCGATGCCCACCTGCGGCGCGGCCAGGCCCACGCCGCCGACATGGCGCATGGTTTCAAACATGTCGTCGATCAGTTGCTGCAGCTCGCCGCTGCCCAGCAGCTGCGCGGGCACTGGCGCGGCGACGCGCAGCAGGCGCTCGTCGCCCATCTTGAGAATGTCACGGATCATCGGGGGTTAGGCTCGGAAGTCTGCGCCTGGCCCGAAGTGGGGTGCTCATGGCCCAGAACACTGATGGTCTGCGCGGGCGCGTGCTCGTCGAAATCCTTTTCACCGGGGTTTTTGCCCTCGGCCGACATGTGCTCGATCACCGCATTCATTTCGGCGCCCAGCAACAGCACGGCAGCCGAGATGTAGAAATACAGCAACAGCACGATGATTGCACCAATGCTGCCGTACATGGCGTTGTAGTCAGCGAAGGTTTTCACGTAGTAGGCAAAGCCCAGCGACGCGATGATCCACACCACCACCGCCAGCACCGAGCCCGGCGTGATGAAGCGGAACTTCTGTTTCACATCAGGCATTACGTAGTAGATCAACGCGACCGCCACCATCAGCAGAAAGACGATCACCGGCCAGCGCAACACCGTCCACAAGGTGACGATGAACTCCTGCATGCCGATCTGGGCGGCGATCCACTCCATGACTTGCGGGCCCAGCACCATCAGCGCGGCGGCTGCCAGCAGCATGCCGGCCAAGCCCACGGTGTAGAAAATGGATAACGGGATGCGCTTCCAAACCGGCCGGCCCTCGGGCACATCATAGGCGGCGTTCATGGCGCTCATCATCAGGCGCACACCGGCCGATGCGGTCCACAAGGCGATCACGATACCAACCGACAACAGCCCGCCCTTGGATTGCTGTAACTGGTCGATTACCGGGTTCACCTGCTCCAGGGCCTGGGGTGGCAATACCAGCTCCGATTGCAGGCGCAACCAGGAGAAAAAGTCGGGCAGGTGCAAAAAGCCGATCAGGGCAATCAGGAACAGCAAGAATGGGAATAGCGAGAACAGCGCCTGGTAGGCCAGCGCCGACGCATAGGTGGACATCTCGTCATCGAGAAATTCCTTGACGGTGCGCGCCAGCACGCGGTGCAAAGGCAGGCCCTGCAGGGCGGAAAAAATCATAGCGTCTCCTTTCGCCGCTTGATCGAATCAACACACAAGTCTAATAGACCGTGCCGATGCTGTGCTGCTCCCAGTCGCGATTGAAGAAATTGGCGGCAAAAGTAACGGCCTCTTCGCACGCATGCGAAGAGGCCGACACAGGCTTGCTCAGATCACGGTTTTTTTACCGCGTCTTTCACATCGCCCTTCACTTGCTGCGCCTCGCCTTTGAGCTCTTGCGCCTTGCCCTCGGCACGCAGCTTGTCGTTGTCGGTCACCTTGCCGACACCTTGTTTCACGTTGCCCATCGCCTCATTGGCCAGGCCTTTGACTTTGTCTTTAGTACCGCTCATGGCAAAACTCCTGCAAATGGAGACACGTGTACAGTGTCGACAAAAGGTGGACCCAGCACCCAGCGCAAGAGTTTCAACGAATTTTCACCCCGCAAGCCAAGCGGTCAATCTACGGGCGAATACCGCACCATACCCGGCCCATGCGTCTGATGCCCGCACTGCTGGCCTTGCTGCCACTGCTGCCCCTGTCCACCCTGGCCACCGCTGCCGCCAGCCCTGAAACCCTGCGCTGGGCCATTGAAACCAGTAACCGGAACCCCGGCCATTACCGTATCGACATCGCCGCCGTGGGCAAGCCACCTTATGTGATCCGCCCCAGCCACGCGCTGCCGGAAATCAAAGGCCCGGTCAGCATCACCGGGCTGGCCTGGGCACGCGAGGGTCAGTACATTGCCATCGACGGCTCCGCCTACATCAAGGACCAGGGTGTTCGCACCTGCCCCGGCGCCCTGCCCGGATCGGGGTCAGCGTCACCGGTGAGGGCAACATCCTCGACGGCAACCTGATCCACGGCAACCGCATCGGCGTCGCCCTGCGCCCGGAGCCTGAGGTGACTACCACGCGCCTCAGCGGGAACCGTATCTGGGCCAACAGCCAGGATATCCGCCGCTGCCAGGCGGGCGGCTCATGCGTACCCGGGCAGCGCACCGGGGCCATCGTGTTTGGCGTGCCAGCCCAGGCACACGCCTTGTATGTGGGCTCACGCGGGATTGGCGCCGACCTGCCGAAGCAGGACCAGGCACTTATCTGCAATGCCAAGGGCGAGCCCAAGCCGTGCCAGCCGCTGCCCAACCACAATCAGCCGGCACCACGGCTGCTGGCGCTGGAAGGCAATGTGCTGCGCGGTGAAGTACAGGGGCCGGCATCGAGCCTGCTGCGCGTTGAGCTCTTCGGCAATGCCCAGGCCGACGCCACCGAGGCCGAGCACTACCTTGGCGAAGTGCAGGTGAACAGTCACGTACAAGGGCAGGCACGGTTTGCCCAGGCGCTGGACGACATCGCCGGGTTGCGCAGCTTCACCGCGACCGTGACCACCGCTGACGGGGCAACCTCCGAGCTGAGCCTGCCGCTTCGTCGCTGACGCACCGCCAGGGCCGGCTGATGGCGGGTGTGGGGCGCAACCCAAGGCAGCGCCCGCGCCCCCCACCTGGCGCGCCCGCAGCAGGCACAACCATCAAACCTTGCCCCGCCCCGTGGCACCCCTCACAATGCAGGCCTTCATAGCGTCAACCCGCAGGAACCTGCATGAAACTCGACAAACCCGCCGCCATCGCCCGGCGCAACCAAGCACTGGCCCGCCCGGTGCTGAACAGCAGCAACACGCTGTTCGCCATTCTGGACAACAAACGCAACCTGTGGTGGTTCGAAGTGCCGGTGGCGCTGCTGGGCAAGGGCCAGGCCGACTGGGTCAACCTGCTGCTGCATACCCCGCAAACCGACGAGCTGCAGCACCTGAAAGTGCCGACCAACTTCCTCAAGGCCCACCTGGAGCAGATGGAAGTGCGCAAGCCTGGCAAGCGCCGCTCGACCATCAGCCTGGCGCTGAGCGCCGACCGCGACTCGCTGCTGCGCGACACCCGCCCAGGTGGCGAGCAGCTGGACTTCCGCAACTTCGTTCAGGCCTGATCAGGCCTTTTCGATCCGGTCGTCATGGATGACGATCAAGCCCTGCTTGAACAAGCCGCCAATGGCTTTCTTGAAGTTGCCCTTGCTGACATTGAACAGCTTGCTGATCAACGCCGGGTCGCTCTTGTCACACACCCCCAGCACCCCGCCTTCGGCCTCCAGGCGCGCCATGATCTGCTCCTGCAGGCTGTCGGCCAGGGCGGCGCCCACCGGCTGCAGGCTGAGGGCGATCTTGCCGTCGTGGCGCAGTTCCTTGATGAAACCCTTCTCGTGCATGCCCGAGCGCAGGAACTTGAACACTTCGTTCTTGTGGATCAAGCCCCAGTGGCGGTTGTTGATGATGGCCTTGAAGCCCATCGGCGTTTCGCCAGCCACCAACAGCTCGACCGGCTGCCCGACCTTGTAATCGGCCGGGGCCACGTCGAGGTAGCGGTCCAGGCGGGACGTGGCGGTGATGCGGCGGGTGCGCTTGTCGAGGTACACGTGCACCACGCAGTAATCGCCGATCTTCAACGGCCGCGCCTCTTCCGAGTACGGCATCAACAGGTCCTTGGACAAGCCCCAGTCGAGGAAGATGCCGGCACCGTTGATGTCCTTGACCTTGAGGCTGGCAAACTCACCGACCTGCACCTTGGGCTTCTCGGTGGTCGCAATCAGCTGGTCTTCGCTGTCCAGGTAGATGAACACGTTCAACCAGTCATCGACTTCGGTTTCGGCGTTTTTCGGGATATAGCGCCCAGGCAGCAGGATCTCGCCATCGGCGCCGCCGTCCAGGTACAGACCGAAGTCCACGTGTTTCACGATTTGCAAACTGTTGTAACGCCCAAGCAGAGCCATTTCCGATGATCCTCATAACAAGGCGGCTATTCTACACCTGAAGCCAGCGCGCCGCCCGACCGCTGATGCAGTGGAACCGCCGTGCCCCCCTCGCGTCTACCGTCTGGCCAGCCACTGCAAGGAACAGCACATGCCTTCACGCCTGTCCAAAGCCCTGCTCATTGCCCTTGGATTCGCCCTGGCCCTTGGCGCCTGCAGCCGCATGGACCTGGCCTACCGCAACCTCGATCGCCTAGTGCCGTGGTCGCTGGGCGACTACCTGGACATGAACGGCACGCAAAAAGCCTTGCTCGACGACCGCCTCAAGCAACACCTGGCCTGGCACTGCAAGACCCAGTTACCGGGCTACCTCGACTGGCTGGAGCGGGTCCGCGCCATGGTCGCCAACAACCAGGTGACCGACCAGGCGCTGCAGCAACGCACCCGCGAAGCGCGCCAGGCGATTGGCCGTGTGGCCGAGGAAATCACCCCTTCGGCGACCGAGTTGTTGCGCGGCATGAGCGACCGCCAGGTGGCCGAAATGCGTGAAGCGTTCCGCGACGACATCGCCGAGCGGCAAAAAGAGTACGTCGATACCCCGCTGGCCGAGCAGGTCAGCGAGCGCAGCGCACGTATGGAAAAACGCCTGACCGCCTGGTTTGGCCCACTGTCCGCGGTGCAGAAGCAACGCGTACAAGCCTGGTCAGCAGCGCTGGGCGACCAGAACCGCGAATGGATCGCCAACCGCGCCCACTGGCAGCAACAGCTGCTGCTGGCGATGAACCAACGCAACGACGCCAGCTTCGAGCCGCACCTGGCGACCTTGTTGCAACACAAGGAAAGCCTGTGGACGCCGGAATACCGCGCGGCCTTCCAGAACACCGAGCAACAGGCGCGCAGCCTGTTGGTAGACCTGGTGCAGCAAAGTAGCGTGCAGCAGCGGCAGTTGCTGCAAGCGCGGTTGGCCAAGGTGCGCGGCCACTTCAGTGAGCTGAAGTGCCTGAAGGAGTGAGGGGCCTGGCCTGCAACACCGCCATCAGCGCCCCTTGCGCCGATACGGGAACACGTCGATCACCTTCCCCTCGCCAATGGCCGCCTGCAGGCCCTTCCAGTAATCCGCGTCATACAGCTCGCCGTGCAAGCGGCTGAACAAGCGCCGCTGGCCCACGTCGGCAAACAGAAACGGCGGGAACTCTTCGGGGAACACATCGTGCGGCCCGATCGAATACCACGGCTCGCCCGACAGCTCGTCCTCCGGATACCGCGGTGGCGGTATGTGGCGGAAATTCACCTCGGTCAGAAAGCAGATTTCGTCATAGTCATAGAACACCACCCGCCCATGCCGGGTGACACCAAAGTTCTTCAACAGCATGTCACCAGGAAAAATGTTCGCTGCCGCCAGTTGCTTGATGGCCAGGCCGTAGTCTTCCAGCGCCGCCAGCACCTGGCCTTCGCCCGCGCGCTCCAGGTACAGGTTCAGCGGGGTCATGCGCCGCTCGGTCCAGCAGTGGCGCACCAGCACCGTGTCGCCCTCCAGGGCCACGGTCGAGGGCGCCACTTCGAGCAACTCGGCCAGGCAATCGGGCTCGAACTTGCTGCGTGGGAAACGAAAATCGGCGAACTCCTGGGTATCGGCCATGCGCCCTACCCGGTCCACGCTTTTCACCAACCGGTACTTGTCGATCACCGTAGCGCGGTCAACGGTTTTCGACGGTGAAAAGCGGTCTTTGATGACCTTGAACACGGTGTTGAAACCCGGCAGGGTGAACACACTCATGACCATGCCGCGCACCCCCGGCGCCATGACGAAGCGGTCGTCGCTGTTGGCCAGGTGGTTGATCAACGCCCGGTAGAACTCCGACTTGCCTTGCTTGTAGAAACCGATCGACGTGTACAGCTCGGCAATGTGCTTGCCCGGCAGAATGCGCTTGAGAAAATGCACGAACTCGGCCGGCACCGGCACATCGGCCATGAAGTAGGAGCGGGTGAACGAGAAGATGATCGACACCTCGGCTTCGTCGGTGATCAACCCGTCCACCTCGATGCCATGGCCCTCGCGGTGCAGCAAGGGAATCACCAAAGGCCATTGCTCATCGCGGTTGTACAGGCGGCCGACCAGGTAGGCCCCTTTGTTGCGGTACAGCACGGGCACGAACAGCTCCACCGCAAGCTCCGGGTCCTTGCAAACCCAGTCGGGCAGGCATTCGCGCACCTGCGCTTCCAGCCGTGCCAGGTCACCCTCCAGGTCACCGTAGGCGACATCGAACGGGTAGTCGGCGAAGATCGCCTGCAGCATTCCCTTAAGGCTACCGCCCAGCGCATAGGTACGGGTTTGCGCGGCGCGCTCGCGCCCGCGCAGCGACGGCCGGGTGGTGTGGATGAACATGCAACCATCGCTGATCTGGTCGTGGCTGAACAGGCTGCAGAACAGCGAGTTGTACCAGGTCTCGGCCAACTCATCGTCCAGCCGGGGGTCGATCTGCTGAATGTAGGCGTGTTTGGCCAGCGGCCACTGCGCCACGTCCAGCAACACCGGCGCGGGGAAGGCCTGGCGCAGCCAGCCGTTGACCTCGGCGACTTTTTCTTCATACAGGCTGATGCGCGCAGCCGCGGCCTGCTGGATTTCCTGCCAGCGCGCCTGCTCGAAGCGCTGGCGGGCGCCGAGGGTAATGCGCTGGAAGTGGTCACGGTAATCGTCGAAGCCCGCAAGGATGGTGCGGGCGATTTCGACAGCGGGCCAGGGTTGGGGCATGCCGGGCACCTCATGGGTGAATGAGTTACACAGCTTAGTCGGCCTGACGCAAATGCGGGCCAGGTTCACTGCGCAAGAAAGCACAAGTATCGCCCCGCCCCCTCGCGTACACTCGCGCCCCTGCCCTGCCCTCCGGAGACCGTTGTGAGCCCGATTGCCCTAACCCGCCTGCTGACCCTTGCTGCCGTCTGGGGGGCGAGTTTCCTGTTCATGCGCATCATCGCCCCCGAGCTGGGCACTGTGCCGACCGCGTTCTTTCGCGTCTCGATCGCCTGCCTGGGCCTGGTCGCCATCGTCGCCGCCAGCCGCGTGCGCTGGGACTTCCAGGGCAAGCTCGGGGCCTGCCTGGTACTGGGCATGATCAACTCCGGCATCCCGGCAACCTTCTATTCCGTAGCTGCCCAGGTGCTGCCAGCCGGTTACTCGGCGATCTTCAACGCCACCACGCCACTGATGGGCGTGCTGATCGGCGTGCTGTGCTTCCGTGAACCCATGACGTTGGCCAAGCTCTGCGGCATCTTCCTTGGCCTGCTCGGTGTCGGCATCCTCAGCGGGGCCGGGCCGGTGGCCCTGGACATGGCCCTGCTGCAAGGCGCCCTGGCGTGCCTGGCAGCTACCACCTGCTACGGCTTTGCCGGGTTCCTCGCGCGGCGTTGGATCAGTGGCCTGGACAGCCGCCTGTCGGCGCTGGGCAGCATGCTCGGCGCTACGCTGATGCTGAGCCCGCTGTTCGCCTGGAGCGCCCTCAGCCAGCCGCCCGCCAGCTGGGGCGGCTGGCAGGTCTGGCTGTCGCTGCTCGGCCTGGGCCTGCTGTGCACGGCATTCGCCTATATCCTGTACTTCCGTCTGCTGGCAGAAATAGGCCCGGTCAAGGCCAGCACCGTGACCTTCCTGATCCCGGTGTTCGGCGTGCTGTGGGGCGCATGGCTGCTGGACGAGCCGCTGTCGATGGCGCACCTGTATGGCGGCCTGCTGATTGCTGTGGCCTTGTGGCTGGTACTGCGCCCGGCGCGCAATTGACCGGGAGAACGGCATGAACCCGACCTGCAAGAAGGTGCTGTTCCGCCTGGAACAGGACGCCAACGGCTACCCACCGGCCTCGGTCGAAGGCCTTTGGGCCAAGGCTGTGGAAGGCGGCCATGCCGTGGACAACATCCCCTTTCATGTGTACGGCATCGCGCCGGGTGACCTTATCGGCACCTATGAAGAAGACGGCCAGACCTGGTTCGCCGAACTGCGCCAAAGCAGCGGCACCTCGGTATTCCGGGTGCTGGTCAAGCCCCCGGAAACCCTCGATCAGGTTCGCGCTGCCTTGCAGGATTTCGGCTGCGCCTGTGAAACCGAGCATTCGGTAAGACTGCTGGCCGTGGCACTACCGCAACAGCGCTCGATCGACACCCTGCTCTACTACCTGCTCACCCAGCGCGAAGCCGGGCTGCTGGACTTCGAGGAAGGCGTACTCCGGCACGCCATCCCCGCCGAGTTCCGCTAGGGCTCAGGCCTCGGCCAGGCGCTTGGCAGGCTTGCGGAACACGAACAGCAGGCCGACCACGATCAACCCCATGCCCAGCAGGCTGAGCGGCGCCAGGCGGTTGCCGAAGATCAGCAAGTCCATCACCGCGGTCACCGCCGGCACCAGGTAGAACAGGCTGGTGACGTTGACCAGGTTACCCTTGGCGATCAGCCGATACAGCAGCAAGGTGGCCAGCAGCGAAACCACCAGGCCCATCCACAGCAAGGCAGCCACGAAACCCCCGGTCCACTGCACCTGCAAGGGTTGCAAGGGTGCGAACAGCGCGCACAGGGCAAAGCCGGCCAGGTACTGCAGCGGCAGCGTGCCCATGGGGTTTTCGGTGATGCGTTTTTGCAGGATCGAACCGCAAGTCATGCTGGCCAGCGCCAGCAGGGCGAACAGCATGCCCGCCAGCGACACCCCACCCAGGTTGAGCCCCTGGTACACCACCATGATCAAGCCGCTCAAGCCCAGCCCTAGGCCGAACAGGCGGCTGATCGAACGCTGGCGCTCCATCAGCACGACGGTGAGGATCGGTTGCACGCCCATGACCGTGGCCATGATGCCTGGCGTGACGTGGGTGTCGAGGGCCAGCAGATAGAATATCTGGTAAGCCCCGAGCAACACGCAGCCAGTGCCCAGGGCACGCAGCATGGCGCCCTTACGGCGTGGCCAGCGCAGCCCCAGCAACGGCCCGATCAGCAACAGGCCCGCCAGGGCCAAGGCAGAGCGCAGCAGCAGGAACGCGAACGGGCTGGCATGCGCCAGGCCAAGTTTGGAAACGATCGCCCCGCTGCTCCACAGCAGGACGAACAGGCTGGTAGTGGCCGCCGAGGCCACGGATGCTTTGTTGAAAAAGGACATGTATTGCCACCTGATGATAGGCAGATAAGCCAAGCGGACGGCCTGCGCTAAAGCGCACTAAGTAGCCGGCCGGGTTCAGTGGGTTGCGTGTGCGAAGGGACTCGGCCGAAGCCGATCAGCCCAACACGACCACGCAGCATGGCGGAGCTACGCCGCCTACGGCGCCACTGACAGGTGGTGGGTAATGACTGACCATGGCCGGCTGCTGGCTGCCACGCACGACCATGCCCGCGACTGGCGCGATGGCAAAGCTGGTGGTGGAGGGCTTGGCGGGCATGATTCAGGCTTCAGGGAAGGAAGTGTTGTGGAGAATAGCGGTGAACCCACGATCGGGCAATAGCGGGCGCCAGTGTGAGGTGAGCTGGCCTGTGCGCGGGTGAACCCGCGCACAGGCCAGCCTGCGCTCAGAACAACCAGCGGTAAAGCAGATAAGCCACGACCACCGCCAGCACCGGGCGCAAGACCCGGTAGGCCTTGGGGTTGGCCCGTTTGAACTGCTTCACGTGGGTGCTGAGCTTGTTGGAGAAGCGCTTGCTCCAGGCATACGCCTGGTTGATGCCGCCCACCCGCTCGTCGTCGGTGTTCTGCGGCGCGGTGGCGCGGCCCAGGAAGGCACTGACCTTGCGGTTGATGCGGGTCATCAGCGGGCTGCTCAACGGCCGCTCGATGTCGCAGAACAGGATCACCCGGGTCACATCGGTCTCGTTTTTCACCCAGTGCACGTAGGTTTCATCGAACATCACGTCTTCGCCGTCCCGCCAGGCGTACTCCTGCCCATCGACGTAGATGCGGCAGGCGTCGGAGTTCGGCGTGGACAGGCCCAGGTGGTAACGCAACGAACCGGCGAATGGGTCGCGGTGCGGGTTCAGGTGGCTACCGCCAGGCAGCAGGGCGAACATCGCGCCCTTGACGTTGGGAATGCTGCTGACCAGTTCTACGGTTTTCGGGCACAGCGCCTCGGCCGATGGCAGCGGCTTGTCATACCACTTCAGGTAAAACCGCTTCCAGCCCTTCTTGAAGAACGAACCGAAGCCGGCGTCGTTGTCCTTTTCGGCGGCGCGGATATAGCCCTCGTCGAACAGGCGCATGGCCTCTTCGCGGATTTCCTGCCAGTTGTCTTTGAGCACATCCAGTTCCGGGAAGCGCTGGCGGTCCAGGTAGGGTTTGGACGGCACCCCGGAAAACAGGTACATCAAGGCGTTGTAGGGGGCGAACAGCGCCGAATGGTTGACGAACTGGCGCAACACCGGCAGGCGGGCTTTGCCGCGCAGGTGCACGAACAGCACACTGCCGAAGAACACCAGCAAGACACCCGCCTTGGCTGCAAAGGATAAGGTCATGCATCACTCCTAGGTGAAGAAACAGGGCTGCGCGGCCTGCTCTCCTGAAAATCATCCTGCCATCATAAACCGATCCCGCCGCGGTACAAACCACCCGGGCGGGATCGTGTCGATGAAGATTGTGCAGTCAACCAGGCTGCCGAACATTGAGCCCGGTCAGCGGCATGGCCGGTTACTGCTGGTTTTCCTGGTCGCTGAACATGTCGCTGAACAGCATGCTCGACAAATAACGCTCGCCGGAATCGGGCAGCACCACGACGATGGTCTTGCCCTGCATTTCCGGTTTTTCCGCCAGGCGCACGGCCGCCGCCATGGCTGCGCCGCAAGAAATGCCGCAGAGAATGCCCTCTTCCTGCATCAGGCGAATGGCCATGGCCTTGGCCTCTTCGTCGGCCACCGTCAGCACCTGGTCGACAATCGACAGGTCGAGGTTTTTCGGTACGAAGCCAGCCCCGATGCCCTGGATCTTGTGTGGGCTGGGCTTGAGCTCTTCGCCGGCCAGGGTCTGGGTGATCAGTGGCGAAGCCTCGGGCTCCACGGCCACCGACAGGATCGCCTTGCCCTGGGTATGCTTGATGTAGCGCGACACACCGGTGATGGTGCCGCCCGTGCCCACCCCCGCCACCAGCACGTCCACCGCACCGTCGGTGTCGTTCCAGATTTCCGGGCCTGTGGTTTTTTCGTGAATGGCGGGGTTGGCCGGGTTCTCGAACTGGCCTGGCAGGAAGTACTGCGCCGGGTCTGAGGCCACGATTTCGTTGGCCTTGTCGATGGCGCCCTTCATGCCTTTGGCCGGCTCGGTCAGCACCAGTTCGGCGCCCAGCGCCTTCAGTACCTTGCGCCGTTCGAGGCTCATCGAAGCGGGCATGGTCAGCATCAGCTTGTAGCCACGCGCGGCGGCAACGAAGGCCAGGCCGATACCGGTGTTGCCCGAGGTGGGCTCGACTATGGTCATGCCCGGCTTGAGCCGGCCGCTGCTTTCGGCATCCCAGACCATGTTCGCGCCAATGCGGCACTTGACCGAGTAGCCCGGGTTGCGCCCCTCGATCTTGGCCAGGATGGTCACGCCACGCGGGGCGATCCGGTTGATCTGCACCAGCGGCGTGTTGCCGATGGAATGGGCGTTGTCTGCAAAGATACGGCTCATGGCAGGGGTCCTTGGCATGAAAGCGAGCAGGAAAAGACCTCAAGGGTAAGCCCCGGCCGTAGGCCCGTAAAGCCTGTTCGAACTCAACCGGGCGCATTGCGGTCCACCGCACATCCTCCTGGGAGACACCCCGATGAAAGCCCGTTATCGCTGGCCGCTGATCGGCCTGGCCAGCCTGGTGGCGCTGCTGGTGGCGTTGCACCTGGCCCTGCCCTACCTGGTACGCGACTACCTCAACGACAAGCTGGCCGACATGGGCGACTACCGTGGCCACGTGGCCGACGTGGACCTGGCCTGGTGGCGCGGGGCCTACCGGATCAACGGCCTGCGGATCGTCAAGACCAGCGGCAAGGTGCCAGTGCCGCTGCTGGATGCACCGGTTATCGACCTGTCGGTCAGCTGGCACTCGCTGATCTACGACAAGGCCGTGGTGGCGAAAGTGATCTTCGAGCAGCCCGAACTGAACTTCGTCGACGGCGGCAACAAGCAGGCCTCGCAGACCGGCCAGGGCACCGATTGGCGGCAACAACTGGAAAAGCTGCTGCCGATTACCCTCGATGAAGTGCATATCGACAATGGCACCCTGACCTTTCGCAATTTCAACTCCAACCCCCCGGTCAACCTCAAGGCAACCCGGCTGGACGCCACCATCAGCAACCTGACCAACGTGCGCGACAAGCAAGGCCGGCGCGACGCCAGCTTCGAGGGCACGGCGCTGATCGCCGGCAATGCCAAGGTCGAAAGCCGCGCCACCTTCGACCCGTTCAGTGACTTCGATGACTTCGAGTTCCGCCTGCGTGCCACCGGCATAGAACTGCGCAACCTGAATGACTTCGCCAGTGCCTACGGCAAGTTCGACTTCAGCGCAGGGCATGGTGACGTGGTCATCGAGGCGCAGGCGGAAAACGGCCGCCTCAATGGCTACATCAAACCCCTGCTGCGTGACGTGGACGTGTTCGACTGGCAGCAAGATGTCGAAAACAAGGACAAAGGCTTCTTCCGCTCGGTGTGGGAGGCCCTGGTGGGCGCCTCCGAGACGGTGCTGAAGAACCAACCGAAAAACCAGTTCGCCACCCGGGTGGAGCTCAGTGGCAGCGTGCACAAGCAGAACATCAGCGCCTTCGAGGCCTTCCTGCAGATCCTGCGCAACGGCTTCATCCAGGCGTTCAATGCACGCTATGAGCAACCGGCGCCGAAGTCCGACTGAAACAGTGTGACGGGGCATTCAGGGACTGAATACCCGGTCCGCGTTTTCAGCTGCCCGGGCCCGCGTTATAGTCGGTAACAAATCGAAAACAGGTGTTGGGCCATTCGCGGGCACGCCCGCTCCCACAGGTACTTCCGCAGATTCAGAAGTTTGTGCAATTCCTGTGGGAGCGGGCGTGCCCGCGAAGAGGCCGGCACAGGCTTACAACAGAGGACAGCCCCATGAAGTTCGAAGGCACCCGCGACTACGTCGCCACAGACGACCTGAAACTGGCAGTAAACGCGGCCATCACCCTCGAACGCCCGCTGTTGGTCAAGGGCGAACCCGGCACCGGCAAGACCATGCTCGCCGAACAGCTGGCAGCTTCGTTCGGCGCGCGCCTGATCAACTGGCACATCAAGTCCACCACCAAGGCCCACCAGGGCCTCTACGAGTACGACGCGGTCAGCCGCCTGCGCGACTCGCAGCTGGGCGTGGACAAGGTCCATGACGTGCGCAACTACCTGAAGAAGGGCAAGCTGTGGGAGGCCTTCGAGGCCGAGGAGCGGGTCATCCTGCTGATCGACGAAATTGACAAGGCCGACATCGAGTTCCCCAACGACCTGTTGCAGGAACTGGACAAGATGGAGTTCTACGTTTACGAAATCGACGAGACCATCAAGGCCCGGCAGCGCCCGATCATCATCATTACCTCGAACAACGAAAAGGAGCTGCCCGACGCCTTCCTGCGCCGCTGCTTCTTCCACTACATCGCCTTCCCCGACCGCAGCACCCTGCAGCAGATCGTCGACGTGCACTACCCGAACATCAGCCAGGCGCTGGTCAGCGAGGCGCTGGACGTGTTCTTCGACGTACGCAAGGTACCTGGCCTGAAGAAAAAGCCTTCCACCTCCGAGCTGGTCGACTGGCTCAAGCTGCTGATGGCCGACAACATCGGTGAAGCGGTGCTGCGTGAACGCGACCCGACCAAGGCGATCCCGCCGCTGGCCGGTGCGCTGGTGAAGAACGAGCAGGACGTGCAACTGCTCGAGCGCCTGGCCTTCATGACCCGGCGCGGCAACCGCTGACAGGAGCCGGGCCATGCTGCTCAACCTGTTCAATGAAATGCGTGCGGCCAAGGTGCCGGTGTCGGTGCGTGAACTGCTCGACCTGCACCAGGCCTTGCAAAAGCACGTGGTGTTCGCCGACATGGACGAATTCTATTACCTTGCCCGCGCCATTCTGGTGAAAGACGAACGCCACTTCGACAAGTTCGACCGCGCCTTCGCCGCTTACTTCAAAGGCCTGGAAAACCTCGACCAGCACATCGAGGCGCTGATCCCGGAAGACTGGCTGCGCAAGGAGTTCGAGCGCTCGCTCAGCGACGAAGAACGCGCGCAAATCCAGTCGCTGGGTGGCCTGGACAAGCTCATCGAGGCCTTCAAGCAGCGCCTGGAAGAGCAGAAGGAGCGCCACGCCGGCGGCAACAAGTGGATCGGCACCGGCGGCACCAGCCCGTTCGGCTCGGGCGGCTACAACCCCGAGGGCATCCGCGTGGGCGAGGCCGGCAAACGCCAGGGCAAGGCGGTGAAGGTCTGGGACCAGCGCGAGTACAAGAACCTCGACGACCAGGTGGAACTGGGCACGCGCAACATCAAGCTGGCCCTGCGCCGGCTGCGCAAGTTCGCCCGTGAAGGCGCCGCCGAAGAGCTCGACATCGACGGCACCATCGACCACACCGCGCGCGATGCCGGGTTGCTGAACATCCAGATGCGCCCGGAGCGGCGCAACACCGTGAAGCTGCTGTTGCTGTTCGACATCGGTGGTTCCATGGACGCCCACGTCAAGGTGTGCGAAGAACTGTTCTCGGCCTGCAAGACCGAGTTCAAGCACCTGGAGTACTACTACTTCCACAACTGCGTGTACGAGTCGGTTTGGAAGAACAACCTGCGCCGCACCTCGGAGCGGTTTTCCACGTTCGATCTGCTGCACAAGTATGGCGACGACTACAAAGTGATCTTCGTTGGCGATGCGGCCATGGCGCCTTACGAAATTACCCAGCCCGGTGGCAGCGTGGAGCATTGGAACGAAGAAGCCGGGTATGTGTGGCTGCAGCGTTTCATGGAGAAATTCAGGAAGATCATCTGGATCAACCCCTATCCCCGGCAGGCTTGGGACTACACCGCCTCGACCCACCTGGTGCGGGAGTTGATCGAGGACAAGATGTATCCGCTGACCTTGCAGGGGTTGGAGGAAGGGATGCGGTATCTCTCAAAGTGAGATAGAACGGGCTGCCACTTGCCAGCGGTCTGGCCTCTTCGCGGGCGCGCCCGCTCCTACAGGTATGGCGCAGGCCTGTGTGGGAGCGGGCGTGCCCGCGAAAGGGCCCGCAGCCTTACAACCACCGGCCCAAGTATTGCTGCTGCTCCCGCCACGCCTCATCCTGCACCACCGCCCTGAACTTCACCTGCGCCCCCGGCATGCACTGCGCCAGTTGCGCCAGCGCCAGCGGCGTCAACGCCCCCAGGCGCGGGTAACCGCCAATGGTCTGCCGGTCATTGAGCAACACGATCGGTTGCCCGTCCGGCGGCACCTGCACCGCCCCCAGGGGAATGCCCTCGGAAATCATCGGCGCGCCCTGGTAGACCAGCTGCGGCCCCAGCAAGCGGATGCCCATGCGGTCGGCCCGGCTGTCCAGGGTCCAGTCCGTGTTGAATGCCTGGTACAGGCTGGTACCGCTGAAATCGCCGAGCTGCGCGCCCATCACCAGGTCGAGCACAGGCTTGTGGTGATAGCGCGGGCGCAACGCATCCGGCACTTCACGAAGGCTTGCCGGCGTACCCGCAAAAGCCAGCCGCTGGCCTTTACCAAGCGCAGCGCCCTGGCCGTCTGTACCGCCCAGCGCTTCGCGCACCACGGTGGCACAGCTGCCCAGCACCGCCTCGCCGCGAAACCCGCCAGGCGCCGCCAGGTACGCCCGAACGCCCTGCTTGGGCTGCTTCAGGGCCAAGCGCTGCCCCTTGCCCAGAGCAAAGCTGCGCCAGGGCGCTACCGGCTGATCATCAACTCGCGCATCCAGGTCGGCACCGGCCAGCGCCAGCACACAATCCTGCTGCGCCACCACACAGAAGCCACCCAGCGCGACCTCCACCACAGGTGCGGCCAGCGAATTGCCCAACAGCCAGTTGGCCCAGTACATCGCCACCCAGTCCAGCGCCCCGCCCTGGGTCACGCCCAGGTGCCGTACGCCGAAGCGCCCGGCGTCCTGCAACTGGCACAAGGCGTTGCTGGCCTCGATCGTCAACTGCTTCATCCTTGCGCCTCCACATCGCCGCCCAGGGCCAGAAACTCATCACGCGTAACCGCCACGAAGCGCACCCGGTCACCGGGTTGCAACAGGCTATAGCCCTCACGTTCATGGTCGAACAAACGCACCGGTGTTCGCCCGATCAGGTTCCAGCCCCCCGGCGACACCGCCGGGTACGCTGCCGTCTGGCGCTCGGCAATACCCACGCTGCCCGCCGCCACGCGCTTGCGCGGGGTGCTCAGGCGGGGGCTGGCCAGGCGTTCATCGACCAGGCCCATGAAGCCGAACCCGGGGGCGAAGCCCAAGGCGAAAACCGGGTACTCGCGCTCGCTGTGCAAGCGGGCCACTTCACCCTCGGTCAAGCCGCTGCGGGCAGCCAGTACAGGCAGCTCCGGGCCGACGCTGGCGTGGTACCACACCGGGATCTCGTGACGCCGGCCACCACTGCCGGCGTCAGGCTGCAAACCGTCCAGGGCCTGGGCGATCAGCGCCCTCGCCTCGGCCGGCGGCAGGTCGAAGTGCACCATCAGCGTGGTGTACGACGGCACCAAGTCCAGCAGGTGCTGGCCGAACGCTGCGCGCAAGCACTGGCTGGCAGCAAGCATCCACGGCATGTTGGCCTCGTCGATACGCTCGAACAGGCGCACCATCAGGCTGTCGACCGCGACCACTTCGATACGCAGCTTCATCATCGCTCCATGGCATCGAGGGCTTGGCGAATCTGCCGCACCGCTGCTACCGAACTGTCGTTGTCGCCATGCACACACAGTGTGCTGGCCGCCAGCTTCAAGGCACTGCCATCGTTCGCCACCAGCGTATCGCCACGGGCCAGGCGCTCGGCCTGCTCCACCACACGCGCCGGGTCGTGATGCACGGCGCCGGGCAGGCGCCGCGAGACCAGGTGGCCGCTGGCGGTATAGGCCCGGTCGGCGAATGCCTCGAACCACAGCGGCACGCCGATTTCATCGCCCAGCGCCTGGGCCGTACGGTTGTCGGCGGTGGCCATCAGCATCAGCGGCAGATCGCTGCCGTAAGCCGCCACAGCTTCCAGCACGGTGCGCAGCTTGAGCGGGTCGGCCATCATGTCGTTGTACAGCGCGCCATGCGGCTTGATATAGGCCACACGGCCGCCGAGCACCTTGCAGATGCCCTCCAGTGCGCCGATCTGGTAGTGCAGCAAATCGCGAATTTCCTCGGGGCTGCAGGCCATGGACCGGCGCCCGAAGCCGACCAGGTCCGGGTAGGCCGGGTGGGCACCGATCGCCACCCCGTGCTCCAGTGCCAGGGCCACGGTGCGGCGCATGATGCCAGGGTCACCGGCATGGTAACCGCAGGCGATGTTGGCGCAGTCGATGTAGGGCATGACCTCGGCATCCAGGCCCATGCGCCAGCTGCCGAAACTTTCACCCATGTCGCAATTGAGTAGCAGGCGTTCCACCACGCGGCCTCCGTTGTTGTCGTGCATGTGCCTACCTTACCGCGCTTGCAACTGTTTGCCGCGTGTTTCCGGCAGGCTCAGCGCTGCAACGATCACCACGCCATAGGACACGGCAGAAAACACACCGATACCCAGGCCCAGCGGCACCTGCTGGCCGAGCAAGCCAATCAGCAACGGGAACAGCGCCGCAACGACTTTGCCGATGTTGTAGCAGAAGCCCTGCCCCGAACCGCGGATACGTGTTGGGAACAGCTCTGTCAGGAACGCGCCCATGCCACTGAAGATCCCCGAGGCGAAGAAGCCCAGCGGGAAGCCCAGCCACAGCATCACGCCATCGCTGACGGGCATCTGCGTGTACAGCAGCACGATGACGAACGAGCCCACGGCGAACAGGATGAAGTTCTTCTTACGCCCCAGCAGGTCGGACAGGTACGCACTGACGACGTAGCCCACATACGAACCAACGATCACCATCGCCAGATAGCCACCGGTTCCCAGCACGCTCAGGCCGCGTTCATTCTTGAGGAAGGTCGGCAACCAGGACGTGATGGCGTAGTAACCGCCCAGCGCGCCTGTGGTCAACAACGAGGCGCGCACGGTGGTCCAGAGCATGCCTGGGGCGAAAATCTCGTAGAAGTGCGACGGTGCCTCGGCCGCTGGCGTCGCCTTGGCCTGGCGGTAGACCTCCGGGTCCTTGACCAGGCGGCGCACGAAGATCACGAAGATGGCCGGCACCAGGCCCAACAGGAACAGTGCCCGCCAGGCCTGCTCAGGCGGCAGCCAGGAGAACAGCAGTGCATAGAGGATGGCGGTGAGGCCCCAGCCAATGGCCCACCCGGACTGCACCATGCCGACCGCCTTGCCACGGTCCTGGGCGCGGATCACTTCGCCGATCAGCACTGCGCCGGCGGTCCACTCGCCGCCGAAGCCGAAGCCCATCAAGGTTCGGGCGATCAGCAACTGCTGGTAGTTCTGGGCGAACCCGCAGAGAAAAGTGAAAAACGCAAACCACAGTACCGTCAGTTGCAGGGTACGTACGCGGCCGATGCGGTCGGAGAGGATACCGGCTATCCAGCCGCCCACCGCCGAGGCGATCAGCGTGCTGGTGTGGATCAGCCCGGCTTCGGTGGTGGTGATCCCCCACAGCATGATCAGCGTGGGGATGACGAAGCTGAGCATCTGGGTGTCCATGCCATCCAGGCCGTAGCCAATCTTGCAGCTCCAGAAGGTGCGCCGTTGCTGTGAGTCGATGTCGCGGTACCAGGCGAACGGCCCGGACGAAGGGGAAGAACTGACCTGCTGCTGCACGCCGGTGGGGTTCATGCTTGCCTCGGCTTGTTGGTATTGTTGTATAGGCGACCTGTACTGTCGCGGCCTGGGCCAATGTTCGGAGCCCGCGCGCGCTGCGTCCAACGAGAAAAACCGCCGGTCTGGAACAAGAAAAACTGATCATGAACCTTCGCTTTCTCGAAACCTTTGTCTGGGTCGCCCGCCTCAAGAGCTTCCGCCTGACCGCAGACAAGCTGTTCACCACCCAGGCCTCGGTCTCCAGCCGTATTGCCGCGCTGGAGGCCGACCTTGGCGTGAAGCTGCTGCTGCGCGACTCGCGCGGCGTCAGCCTGACCCCGGAAGGCGGCAAGGTGCTGGAATACGCCGAACGCATGCTGGACACCGCCAAGGCCATGAAGCAATCGCTGGACAGCGACCGGGCCAAGGTCGGGCGAATTCGCATCGGGGTGATGGACACGGTCATCCACACCTGGATGAGTGCGCTGGTGGCGGAACTGACCGAGCGCTACCCACAGGTAGAAATCGAGCTGGTGGCGGACACTGCACTGAACCTGCGCGAGCAACTGCAAAAGGGGTTTCTCGACGTGATCCTGCAGACCGACCTGCTGCGCGAGCAGTCGATCCGCAGCCTGGATCTGGCGCGCTACCCGATGGGCTGGGTGGTTGCCGCCGGCTCGCCCCAGCACCGCGCTTTCGGCTCGCTGGCCGAGCTTGGTCGGGAGCGGATCATCACCTTCTCGAAGAATTCACGGCCGCACCAGGAGGTGCTGAGCCTGCTGCAGGGTGCCGGGGCTGACGCACCGCGGCTGAACTGCGTGAACTCGGTGGCGGCCATTACCCGGCTGCTACGCGACGGCTTCGGCATCGGCGCGTTGCCACCGGCATTGGTGGATGCCGAGCTGGACCGCGGCGAGCTGGTGTTGCTGGCGGGGCTGCAACCGCCGCCGAGCCTGGAGCTGGTGGTGGCCTGGCAGACCGGCGTGGCGCTGGTGGATGAGGTAGTCGGGCTGTGCCGACAGGTGCTGGAGGGGTATGCACGGGACATGGGTGGGCAGCGGATCGTGCTGGTTTCCTAGGGGGTTGGCGTTGAGAACGCAGTGCCTGTGCTGGCGATCACCCTCAGCGCCAGCTCTCTTTCACCACCCGGCGCCGCCCCCCGAGGATCACCCAGCCAAGCCCCAGCAACAGGCTTTCGACCAAGAACGCCAGCACGAACCCTGCGCCAACACCCCAGCCGATGGCCTCGGGCACCAGCAGAATCTGGTAGCTATAGCCGTTGAGGGTTTCTTCACGCAGCTGCGGGTCGGCCTGCACCAGCACATGCCAGGTGCGTGCGGCCCAAGGCCCTTGCAGGGCCTGCCACTCGTTCTCCAGCAACTGGTTGCGGATCATCAGGCTTTCGATGCTGTTGGCGTCACTGTTGAACACCGGGTCATCACTGCTGCGGTAGTGCCGTAGCAAGGCCTGCAGGTCGCCATTGAAAAAGCGCTCGGCCGTCTGCTTGAAGCCGTCCAGCGCCTCGCGCGACTCGTACAGGTGCGCCTCCACCCGCTGGCTGTAGTCTTTCACCAGCCCCGGCACCTGAATACCGGCCAACAAGCCGAAGGTGAACAGCAGCAACCGCAGGTAACTTCTGAACATGCAGCGTCCTTAGCTCTGGCCGTGCGCCACACATTCACCGTGCCGCCACAGGGCCCATTGACCCGGCTCGTAGCGCTGCCAGGTCTCGTTCTCGGTCAGGGCCTCGGTGGCAATCACCGTGACCACGTCGTTGGGGGTGGTTTGCGTATGGAAGTCGACGATCAGGTCGACATCCTTCAAGCGTGCCGCACCAAACGGCGCACGCCGGGTAATGTGCACCAGCTTGGTCGAACAGAAGCAGAACAGCCAGTCACCGTCGCTGAGCATGCAGTTGAACACGCCCTGCCCGCGGTAACCGGCACAGGCTTCGACCAGCACCGGCAACAGCTGTTCCACCGGCACCGGCTCGGGGAAGGCGCTGCGAATGCGGTTGAGCAGGTCGCAAAAGGCCGCTTCGCTGTCGGTATCGCCTACCGGCCGATAGAAACTGCCCAAGCCCTTGAAGGCGCCCAACTGGCCGTTGTGCGCAAAGCACCAGTTACGGCCCCACATTTCGCGCATGAACGGGTGGGTGTTGGCCAGGCAGACCTTGCCGACGTTGGCCTGGCGGATATGACCAATGACCACTTCGCTCTTGATCGGGTAGCGCTGCACCAGGCTGGCTACCTCCGACTCGCTGCTGGCAGCCGGGTCCTGGAACAGGCGCAGGCCGCGCCCTTCATAGAAGCCGATGCCCCAGCCATCGCGGTGCGGGCCGGTGCGGCCACCGCGCTGCATCAGGCCGGTAAAGCTGAAGACAATGTCGGTAGGGACGTTGGCACTCATGCCCAACAGTTCGCACATGGCTGTGTCTCCGCTTACAGACGGGGCTCGACCCGGCCATTTCCCCGGGGTGCCGCAGGTGGCGGGAGGTCACGGTAACGGTCGCTGCGCTCGGCGGCTAAAGGGGCCTGGGCGCCGAGCCGGTCATCTTCGGCCTGCTCGCGCTGGGCCGCGGCCTCAGCCTGGGCCCGCCGCTCGCGGGCGCGCTTTTCCAGCGGCCAGCGCAGCAATACGAAGAGGGCATACAAGGCAAAGGCGATCATGCCGTACATGGCAAAATCGGAAACTGCGCGCCAGGCATTGTTGCCAACCTTGAACGCCACATCCAGGGTGGTGATGGCGATGGCCGGGGCGAAGCTGTCCTTGACCGGGTCAACCACGGTCGGCGTCAGCAACAGCACCGCCAGCACCACCCGCAAGGGCTCGCGCAACCAGCGCCACATCCAGCCGGTCAGTTTGAAGCCCACCAGCAGGCAGCCCAAAGCGGCAACCGCGTACAGGCCCCAGGCCAAGGTGTAGTCGTTCTCGATCATGGTGTTCGTGCAAGCCAGGCAAAGAGGTGCCTATGATAAACACTTTTCCGGGCGCACACAGTGTTTGCCTGCGCCGGCCGCTTCGCAGCCGGGCCCAGGCCACCCCAACCAAGAGATCCTCGATGCCGACCAAGCCCCAACCGCCGATTGCCCATGCCGACCAGGCCGCCGACCCGTATGCCTGGCTGCAACAGCGCGACACCCCCGAGGTGCTCGCCTACCTGCAGGCCGAAAACGCCTACCAGCAAGCCTGCCTGGCCGACCAGGCGCCCCTGCGCGAGCAATTGTTCGAAGAGATCAAGGGCCGCATCCAGGAGACCGACCTGTCGCTGCCTTCACCCTGGGGGCCGTACCTGTACTACACCCGCACCACTGCTGGCGACGAATATCCGCGCCACTACCGCTGCCCACGCCCGGCCGACGACAGCAACACCGTCGATGAAAGCCAGGAACAGCTGTTGCTCGACCCCAACGCACTGGCCAACGGCGGCTTCCTGTCGCTGGGCGCGTTCAGTGTCAGCCCCGACCACCGCCTGCTGGCCTACAGCCTGGATACCAGTGGCGACGAGGTCTACAGCCTGTACGTGAAAGACCTCGCCAGCGGCGCGATCACCGCCCTGCCCTTTGAAGACTGCGACGGCAGCATGACCTGGGCCAACGACAGCCAGACACTGTTCTTCGCCGAGCTGGACGACACCCATCGGCCATGGCGCCTGTGCCGCCATACGCTGGGCAGCCCCGGTGCCGAGCGCGTGTTCGAGGAGCCCGACGGGCGCTTCTTCCTGCATTGCTACCGCACCAGTTCCGAGCGCCAGCTGGTGCTGCTGCTGAACAGCAAGACCACCAGCGAAGCCTGGGTGCTGAACGCCGAAACCCCACAGGCACCATTCGTTTGCCTGGCGCCACGTGTCGAGGGCCATGAATACTTCCCCGACCACGGCCAGCTCGACGGCGCGTGGTGCTGGTTTATCCGCACTAACCAGGACGGCATCAACTTCGCCCTGTATTACGCCCCGGCTACCGAGGTACCGGGCCGCGAGCAATGGCAGGCACTGGTGCCGCACCGCGAGGCAGTCATGCTTGAAGGGCTGAGCCTGAATGCCGGCGCCCTGACCCTGAGCCTGCGCGAAGGCGGCCTGCCGATCATCGAAGTGCGCCCGCAAGGTCTGGCGGCCTACCGTGTCGAGCTGCCGGATGCCGCCTACAGCCTGTACGTGCAAGACAGCCTGGAGTTCGCCAGCCCCCGCCTGCGCCTGCGCTACGAAGCACTCAACCGCCCGGCCCAGGTGCGCCAGCTGGAGCTGGCCAGCGGCGCCCAGGTGGTGCTCAAGCAAACACCGGTACTGGGCGCGTTCGATGCCGACCACTATGTCAGCGAACGCTTGTGGGCGACTGCCGCCGACGGCACCCAGGTGCCGATCAGCCTGGTGCGTCGCCGCCAGGACCTGGGCCAGACCGTGCCGCTGTACCTGTACGGCTACGGCGCCTATGGCGAAAGCCTCGACCCGTGGTTCTCGCATGCACGCCTGAGCCTGCTGCAGCGCGGCGTGGCCTTCGCCATCGCCCATATACGCGGTGGTGGCGAGCTGGGCGAAGCCTGGTACCGTGCCGGCAAGCAGGCGCACAAGCACAACACCTTCAGCGACTTCATCGCCTGTGCCGAACACCTGGTCGCCCAGGGTGTGACGGCGCCCGACCGGCTGGCCATCAGTGGTGGCAGTGCCGGTGGCCTGTTGATCGGCGCGGTGCTCAACCTGCGCCCCGAACTGTTCCGCTGTGCGGTCGCCGAGGTGCCGTTCGTCGACGTGCTCAACACCATGCTCGACCCCGACCTGCCGTTGACCGTGACCGAGTACGACGAGTGGGGCAACCCTGAGGAGCCGGAGGTGTATGCGCGGATCAAGGCATATGCGCCCTACGAGAACGTGAAGGCCCAGGCCTACCCGGCGATGCTGGTGGTGGCGGGCTACAACGACAGCCGCGTGCAGTACTGGGAGGCGGCCAAGTGGGTGGCGCGGCTGCGCACGCGCAAGACCGATGACAACCTGCTGTTGCTCAAGACCGAGATGGGCGCCGGGCACGGCGGGATGAGCGGGCGGTATCAGGGGCTCAAGGATGTGGCGCTGGAGTATGCGTTCGTGTTTGGCGAATTGGGTATCGCTTGAGATTGCCTGGGGCGCTTTGCGCCCCTTTCGCGACTCAAGGCCGCTCTCATAGAACAGTACATAACTTATTGATTTAGCGGGGTCTTTGTGGGAGCGGGCGTGCCCGCGAACACCGGCGTAGCCGGTGCCAGCCACCGCGCTGGATTCTTCGCGGGCATGCCCGCTCCCACACAGGCCGCGTCGCGGTTACGAATTGAGTTCTCTGCGCGACAGCGCAGCCCATAGGGCTGTGTTATCTCCCACAGGGCACTGGCCCCCTAGTAGTCCCACCGCCAACGCACCGCTGCAGTCAGTCATCATCCTGCGCCGGCTTCGCCGGCTCCGGCCGCAACCCCGGCAAGGGCTGATCCTTCGGCGGCCCGGGCACCGGCATCGGTGGCAGCAAAGGCGCACCCGGCTGGCTGTCATAAGCCTTGGGCGGCGTGCTCGGGGTGATCTGGGGGTAAGGCGTGGGCGTTGGCGTACCCGGCGCACCGGGCACCGGGGTCGCCAGCCGGGGCGGAGTACTGGCGGCATCGGCCATGGGCAGGCCCGCCAGCCACAGCACGGCTAGGATCGCGCGCAACATCAGTAACCTCCTGTCGGGAACCTTCCTACAGGCTACGCCTAAATCAACGCTTTCGCCTGTCCGCCCGCCCTGCAAGCGCGCTAGACTCAATGGCATAACCGTCACCTGCCTGATCAGAACAAAGGAAACACCATGAGCGCCTCCTCTTCCGCTGCCGCCACCGCGCGCCTGGACCGCATTCTCGCCGACGCCAAGCGTGACAAGGAAATGGGCTACCGCGACAAGGCCCTGAGAATGTACCCGCACGTGTGCGGCCGCTGCGCCCGCGAGTTCGCCGGCAAGCGCCTGAGCGAGCTGACCGTGCACCACCGCGACCACAACCACGACAACAACCCCCAGGACGGCTCGAACTGGGAGCTGCTGTGCCTGTACTGCCACGACAACGAGCATTCGCGCTACACCGACCAGCAGTACTTCAGCGAAGGCTCCACCAGCACCCCGAGCATCGCCAAGGCCACGCACAACCCGTTTGCCGGCCTGGCTGGCTTGCTGAAGAAAGACTGACCATCGATTCGCCCCCCGCTGCTACCGGGCAGCCCGTATAATCGCGCTTTTTTCGCGAAGGGCCCCGGTACGTGGCAAACAAACGATACAGCTGCATCGGCCTGTTCAACCCCAAGTCGCCGGAAAACGTCGGCTCGGTGATGCGCGCCGCGGGCTGCTACGGCGTCAACTCGGTGTTCTACACCGGCAAACGGTATGAGCGCGCCCGTGACTTCGTCACCGACACCAAGCGCGTGCACTACGACATCCCGCTGATCGGCATCGATGACCTGCAACGCATCATTCCGCTGGGCTGCACCCCGGTGGCGGTAGAGCTGGTGGACGGCGCCCGGCCCCTGCCGGAATACACCCACCCGGACCGCGCCATCTACATCTTCGGCCCAGAGGACGGGTCGCTGAGCGAAGAAGTGCGCGGTTGGTGTGAAGAGACCATCTACATCCCGACCGATGGCTGCATGAACCTGGCGGCGACGGTGAATGTGGTGCTGTACGACCGTATGGCCAAGGGGCTGAATACCCGGTCGGGGCCCAAATTCAAGTAAAAAGCCGCCCTTGCTCAGCTCACGAAGCGTTGATCCAGATGGTCTTCAGCTCCATGTATTGGTCATGGGCCCAGATGGACTTGTCGGGCCCACCAAAGCCAGACTCCTTGTAGCCACCGAACGGCGTGGTCACGTCACCTTCGCCGAAGCAGTTGACCGTGACCACCCCGGCGCGGATTTCACGCGACAGGCGCAGCGCAGTTCGATGTAGCCCTCGCCGGCGATCTGGCGCAGCAGTTCGCGCACGGGTGGGCGCGACAGGCCGAATTCGTCGCACAGGGCCAGTTCGTCCACTACCGCCCCCGGGGCCAGTTCCATGCTCAGGATCCGGCGGCGCAGCGCCTCGGCCAACACCGCCTTGCGGTCCGGTGGCACTTGCGCTTCGAGGGGCTGAACGGCTGAATCTGTCTGAGCCTTTGTTTTCAAGGCCTCCAGCGGTTTCGACAGCGGTGATTAAACACCCTTGAAGCTGCATTGCCAAACCGGACAGGGTATTCGCCATATACGACACCGCCAGCTGCTTTTCACCGTTTAAACCCCACCCAGGGCTCGCCGCCGGGCGATGCAACTGAACGCTGGCGTTGCCGTGCAGGTCAGCTGCTTACATTCCACAAGGAGGGTTTGCCATGCTCGATAGCCATTCCGCTGCGTCATCGCAGCACAATGTTCATGGCCTGGAACGTGCCAGCTCACTGGCCGGTGGGGCGCTGATGTTCAGCAAAGGGCTGCGCCGTGGCGGCCTGGTTGGCTTGCTGCAGATGGCGGTGGGCGGCCTGGCCGTGGCGCGTGGGGTCAGCGGGCACTGCGCCACCAAGGCCTGGTGGCAGCGGCACCGGCAGGAGTATCAGCGCTTGCGCTCGGATATCGAGCGTAGCGCGGCGGACCTGGAGGCGTTGAAGGCCAGCGCCGAGGCGGCGACGCGCGGGGTGACGGTGACCGGGAAGGATCCGTTGGCTGGCGGTTGATTGATGCATTGCCTGTGCCGGCCTCTTCGCGGGCTTGCCCGCTCCCACAGGTGTTGCGCATGCCTTAACTTGTAGGAGCGGGCAAGCCCGCGAAAAGGCCGGCACAGGCAAGAAGAATTTCTAGCGCAACGCCTTGCTCTGCAACACCTCAGACCGCCGCCCCAGCACATTCTCGCTGATCTGCACGAACTCTTCGGTACTTACGCTCGGCAAGCGCATCAACCCGCGCACCACATCATCCAGCGAACGCTTGGCCTGGGTATGGATGCGGATTTCCTTGTCCAGCGCCTGCAGCAGCATTACCCCACGGGCGACCTGCGCAGGGGTGGCCTGTTCGCCACGCAGCCGGGTCACCTTCGCGCCCTGCTTGCTCAGGCGCGCCTGCCAGGCCTGGTAGCGGTCGTCGCTCACCCCGCCAGAGCGGCGCAGCAACTCGCTGGCGTAGTAATCGGTCAGGCTTTCCACCAACCAGTCATTGCCATCACCGGCGCGGATCTGGGCAAACAACTGCACCACCTCACGCAATAACGGGCTGCTGCCGTTCTCGCTGACCATCGGCCTGCCACTGTGCAGGTACACCGACCCCTGCGCCGCCATCGCCCCACGCCACATCCCGTCACGCGCGCCCACCAGCAACAGCTTCGGCGGGTTGCGCGGGAACACTGCCTGCAGTTGCGGCCAGACGAAGGTGAGCAAGGTCAGGCTGTCCATACGCCGCATGCCCTGCCCCACCGGCGCGGCCACGGTCACGTCGGTATCGCCCAGACGGGCGCGGCGGCTACCCAGGTCACCGGCGAGCATCCAGCCAGTGGGGCGGTCGAACAGGCGCGATACATTGTCGATGCGGAACTTGTCCTGGCCGACGCGCGGCCAGGGCGTTTCGATGCTCTTCCAGCCCGCTGGCAGGTCGAAGGCCAGGCGCGCCACCAGCTCTGTTCCATCCTGCTGGTCGAGGCGCGCTGGCGGCACCAGCTGGTCGCCCAGGAACAGCGCCCAGTGCGGGGTGATACGCGACGAAAACGCGCCACTGGCAAGCTTCTGGTCCAGCAGCACCCGGTAGCTGAGGCTGGTCTTGCCGGCCGCAGGCTGCCATACCCCCCGCTGCCCGTTCAGTTGCCATTGGCCATCGGCCTGGAAGCCGCTGTAGGCCCCGGCCTTGCCCAGGTCGAAGTCAAGGCTGCGCACCGCGCTGCCGTCCGCCAGGGTCAGGCGAACTTCTGCCTGGCCGCTGGCGGGCAACAGGCGCACTTCGTAATCGAGATTGACCTTTTTCGCCCAGGCGGGCGCACTGGCCATCAGGCCCAACAGCAACAACAGCTGGCAACGCATACAGAAACTCCTTGTTCCCCGTGGCAGCGGGCCGCGCTGCTCAGCTGGCGCGGAAAATCAGGTGGTCTTCCCAGTCGTCTTCGTGCACATCCTGCTCCCTGAGCATACGCCCCGCCTGGGAAATGCGCTGTTCATGGACCTGTTGGCGGTCGCCACAGACCAGGTGGTGCCAGGCGGGCAAGTCCTTGCCCTCGCTGACCAGGCGGTAACCACAGGTACTGGGCAGCCAGGTGAACTGGTCGGCCTTGCCCGGGGTGAGCTGGATGCAATCCGGCACCTGGGCGAAGCGGTTGGGGTAGTCGCTGCACTGGCAGGTTTGCAGGTCCAGCAGCTTGCACGCGATGCGCGTGTAATAGACGCTGTTGTCGTCCTCGTCCTCGAGCTTTTGCAGGCAGCACAGGCCGCACCCGTCGCACAGCGACTCCCACTCCTGGGCATTGAGTTGTTCGAGGGTCTTGCGCCGCCAGAACGGCGCGTTGTCAGCGATCATTACACGGTTACCTTGCATTCATCTTGTGGCCGCGGCGCGCAGCGGCGCCAGTCTAGAGCCTGGCCTTGAGCAAAGCCAGGCCGCTTGTCAGTCGCTACGCGAAGCAGTAGCGTGCGCGTTTTCCGTCCGTTTGCAGGAGCCGACATGAGCGCCAACCCCCGCGTTGCCGATTACGCCATCAACGAGCAGTTCATCAACCGCTGGTCGCCCCGCGCCTTCACCGCCGAACCGATCAGCGAAGAGACCCTGCTGAGTTTCCTCGAAGCTGCCCGCTGGGCACCGTCGGCGTACAACTCGCAGCCTTGGCGCTTCCTGTATGCCCGCCGTGACACCCCGAACTGGGAGCGCTACCTGAGCCTGCTGGTACCGTTCAACCGTAGCTGGGCGCAACAGGCGTCGGCGCTGGTGCTGGTGATGTCCAAGACCACCTTCGCCGCCCCGGGTGCCACCGAAGAAAAACCGGCGCTGTGGCACACCTTCGACACCGGCTCCGCCTGGGGCCACCTGGCCCTGCAGGCCAGCATCAGTGGTTGGCATACCCATGGCATGGCCGGTTTCGACCAGGCGCTGGCGCGTCAGGAGCTGAAGATCCCTGAAGGCTACGAGCTGCATGCCATGGTGGCGATCGGCAAGCTCGGCGACAAGGCCAGCCTGGACGAAGCGCTGCAGGCGCGTGAAGTGCCCAGCCCGCGCAAGCCGCTGAGCGAGCTGGCGGCTGAGGGGGATTTCAGCCTGTAAGTTTTGGGTTGGCAGTACTGGCCCATTCGCGGGTAAACCCGCTCCTACGCCACCCATTGTAGGAGCGGGTTCACCGGCGAACAGGCCGGCACAAGCCAAAGCAGTCAATAGCCCCTGGCGAAGTCCACTTCACCGCGCAACCCCTGCCCGGCTTCATACGCCCGCATATTCTCGACAAACAACCGCACCATCGCCGCCGGCGAGGTGGGCGCCGAGCTGTGCCCGGTCAGCAGCAAGCCCCAGGCCGTCCAGAACGGGTGCTGCCTGGGCAACGGCTCCTGGCGGCACACATCGATCACCGCCCCGGCCAGATGCCCCTCCTTCAACGCCGCTACCAGGTCGGCATCGACCACCGCCGCACCCCGCCCGGCATTGATGAACAGCGCCGTGGGCTGGAAGCACTTGAACAGTGCGGCGTTGTACAGGTCGTGGGTAGCCGGGGTATCCGGCAGCAGGTTGAGCACGTAGTCGACCTGGCCAACCATGCGCGGCAGGTCGGCCAGCGCCGCCACTTCGACGAACGGTGCCTGTTCGCGGGCGCTGCTGGCAACGCCGTACAGCACCACGCCAAACGGCTGCAGGAACTCGGCCACGCGCTGGCCGATGTCGCCGGTGCCCACGATCAGCACCCTGCGCCCTTCCAGCGTGCGCCCCGGGCGGTCGTCCCAGCGCCGCTCGACCTGGCTGACCAGGCGCGACAGCACCTCGCGCTCATGGCCAAGCATGTAGGTGAGCATGTACTCGGCCATTACCTGGCCGAAAATGCCCACCGCTCGGGTCAGGCGATAGTCACGCGGCAAACCGTCGGCCAGCAACGGTGTGATGCCGGCCCAGGTCGACTGCAGCCAGCGCGGTTGGTGGCCCTGGCGCAGCAAGCTCGCCAGCAGGTCGGGCTGCCCCAGCCACACCGGGCAACGCGGCGCCTGGCGGGCCAGTTCGGCCGAGTCGCCACTGGTCAGGATTTCCAGTTCAGGCGCGGCTGCGCGCAAAAGCGCGGCGTAGCGGGCATGGTCATGCTCGGCAATCAGTACGCGCATGTTCAGGCCGGGTCGTTGCGGCGCAGCAGCTCTTCGGGCAGGTGCTCGATGTACTCGTCATCCGGCGGTGGCATCTGCAGGTGGTAGCCCTGGTTATCGAGGTTCTCCAACACCTTGGTGATGTCTTCGCGGGCCAGCTTGCGTTCCGGGCTGAGCACCAGGTCGAAGGCATGCACGGGGGTGCCGAAGAACGGCAGCAGGCCTTCTGGCACGCGCTCAAGGCCGTCAGCCTTGAGCACGTACAGGTACATTTCGTTCTTGCGGGGGCTCTTGTAGATGGAGCAAATGCGTTTCATCGGGTCTCTCCGGCGCCTGCAAGGCTGTCCAGCAGGGCCTGGCCCATACGCTCACGGCGCCAGCCGCGCAGCGAATCGGGCAATTGATAAGGGCCATTGGGGTAACCGCTCTTGAGCAGTGCCTCCAGGGCTTTTTTTCGCAGCATCAGCTCAGGGGCAATGCCCAGGCGCTCGCCTTCGGCCTGGCCGATGGCGCGCAGCTGCTTGAGGATGCCGCTGGCTTCGATCGGCAGCGGTTCGGGCAAGGGCGCTGGCCACTGCTCGGCAGGCAGGCTGGCGGCGCGCTTGATCAGCTGGATAAGAAACTCACCGTCCTGACGAATGGTGCGCGGGTGCATCTCTTCAACCTTGGCCAGTGCCGACAGGTTGCTCGGCTGGTTCTTGGCAATGGGCCACAGCGAGTGTTCCTTGAGCACGCGGTTGCGGGGTACATCGCGGCTGCGGGCAGTACGCTCGCGCCAGGCGCACAGCTCACGCAGCACGGCCAACTGCTGGGGCGCCAGCTTCCAGGCCAGCTTGACGTCGCGGTACAAGGTGGCTGGCTCGACTTCGCGACGCAAGGCGGCGACCAGCTCGGCGCCATCCTCGAGCACCCAGGCGTATTTGTCGTCGCTAAGGCGCGGGCGCAGCACGGTAAACAGCTCGGCCAGGTGCACGGCATCTTCGGCCGCGTAGCTGACCTGGGTGTCCGACAGCGGGCGCTGCAGCCAGTCGGAGCGGGTTTCGCCCTTGGGCAGGTCGATGCCCAGCACTTCCTGCACCAGGCGCGAGTAGCCCATGGAAAAGCCAAGGTTCAGGTAACCGGCGGCCAGCTGGGTGTCGAACAACGGTTGTGGCAACTTGCCGGTCAGGCGCAACAGCACCTCGAGGTCTTCGCTGCAGGCATGCAGCACCTTGACCACACCACTGTTTTCCAGCAGCTCGGCCAGGGGTTGCCAGTTGCCGATCAGCAGCGGGTCGATCAGGAAAGCCCGTTGGCCGTCGCCAATCTGGATCAGCCCGGCCTTCGGGTAAAAGGTGTCGACCCGCATGAACTCGGTATCGACGGCGACAAACGGCAGTTGCTGCCAGTCGCGGCAGTGTTCAGCCAGGCTCTGGTCGTCACATATCCAGTGAATTTCGATGGCCACAAGGCTCTCCCACTAACATTGGCGCGCAGTATATACGGCGCGGGCACTGCTGGTGAAACCCGGGCCATCCTTGATATCGATCAATGGTGCGTTTGCACACAGGGTGTAGGCGTCAGCGCTTGGCCGTCAGCCACGGGCGGCAACTGGCGAACATGTCCAGCGACCGTTGGTAGACCTCGGTGTGTACCTGCAGCAGGCCAAGCATCGAGTGGAACAGGTTGTCTTGCGACAGCGGGGCGTCGCTGAGCTTGGCCAGGCAGTCGGTATCGAGGCCGAAGTCCTCCTTGTAGCTGTCGGAGAACCAGGTCAGCAGCGGAACGTGCTTCTGCTGCTCGGGGGCGATGGCGTACGGTGTGCCGTGCAGGAACAGGTTGTACTCACCCAGCGACTCGCCATGGTCGGACAGGTAGATCATCGCCGTGTCCACCTTGTCCTGCTTGCTGCGCAGGGTGTCGATCAACGAGGCCAGGACCTTGTCGGTGTAGGCCAGGGTGTTGTCGTAGCCGTTGATGATTTGCTGTTCGCTGCACTGGTTCAGGGCGTTGCTCTGGCACACCGGGCTGAAACGCTCGCCGCCTTCGGGGTAGCGCTTGAAGTACTCGGGGCCATGGCTGCCCATCTGGTGCAGCACCAGCACGGTGTCCTTGTCGAGGTTGTCGATCAGCGCATCCAGGCCTTGCAGCAGGATCTGGTCATGGCATTCACCGCCGGCGCACAGTTGCGGGTCCTTGAGGTTGCTGACATCGATGAACTGCACGCGATCGCAAGTGCCCTTGCAACCCGACTGGTTGTCCCGCCACTGCACGGCAAGGCCGGCACGCTGGAGGATGTCCAGCAGCCCTTCGCGGTTCTTGGCGACACTGGCGTCGTAGTCCTTGCGCTGCATGCCAGAGAACATGCACGGTACCGAAACCGCCGTTTCCGTGCCGCACGAATGCACGTCGGAGAACGCCAGCAGGCCCTGCTCCTTGGCCAGGTTCGGCGTGGTATCGCGGCCATAGCCCAAGACACCGAAGTGGTCTGCCCGGGCACTTTCCCCGACCACCAGCACGGTCAGCGATTTGCGCTCATGTTTCTGCCAGGCCACATCACGCTTGGCATCTTCGCCGTAAGGCTGGAACGGCCGCGCTGCGGTACCAACCCGTTCGCCGACATAACCAATGGAGGCGCCCACGATATTGCTTGGGGTCAGCATCAGGCGCAGTTCGTGGTGGTTGCGAAACAGCGACGACAGCCCTTGGTAGTTGACCAGCGCCACCGAACCCAGCGCCACCACGCAGGCACCACTCACCAGCAGCTTGCCAAGCAGTTCGCGCTGCCAGCGGCGGTAGGCGATCTGCGCCTTGCACACCAGCACCGAAGGCAACACCCCCAGCAGCAGGATGTAAGCGGCAAACTTGAACGACATCAGGTCGCGCACTTCCGCCACATTGGTTTCGGCCATGTTGCGGAACATGCCCGCATCAATAAGTACGCCGTACTGGTTCATGAAGTAAGCCACGCCGGCGCCACTGATGAACAAGACCACAAGTAACGGCTTCAACACATAACGGAAGGCAAATAAAGTGAGTACCAGGTTGAACGCGAACAGCATCAGCACGGCGAACGCCAGAATCAGCCACAACCCCGACAGGCCGGGGGGCACGACCGCTTGCAGATGCTCCCAAAGGAACATGTTGAAGCCGATCAGCAGGTACAGGCTGGCCAGCAGCGTGACCCATTCAGTCCGCAGGGATTTGAAATTGAGCATCAGTGTTCGCAATCAAGAGTGGTTATCAACCCCACGGCCCGACGGCACTGTGGGAAAGTTGGGCGAACTCTAGAAAGCGCACCATCAATTTTTTGTGAAAAAGTCGGTAACAATTTAGTGATGGCGAGGCTTTTGCCCGTTAATGCGGTTTTCTTCAGCTGCCGTTCAGCCTGCAGCCCGTGAACGGCTTGCGCAAAGACGGCTATCCTCAGTGGTCAGGACCCAATCGACAAACCTGACAGAGGTGAAGAAATGCCAGTTCCGCATGATCTGCTCGCTGACCTGCACATTACCGCTGAGAAGTTCCAGGCACTGATGGACAACGACCAGGCGCTGCATGCACTGCACAAGGAATACAACGCCAAGGACAAGGAGGTGGTGGCCGCCGAAGGCAACGGCACCAACGACGACGCCGTCAACCGCCTGCGCAAGGAGCGGTTGCTGATCAAGGACAAGATCGAACGGATCATTCATTCGCCCAAATCCTGACCGAGCATTTTCTTTGAATTCACCGGCCCTATCGCCGGCAAGCCGGCTCCCACAGGGGTCCCACAGTACTGCGAACTTGTGATGCACCTGTGGGAGCCGGCTTGCCGGCGATAGGGCCGCAAGCCCTCACACAGCAACCAGCGCTTTCAACGCCCCATCCAGGTCCTCGATCAGGTCGCGGTAATCCTCGATCCCCACCGACAGCCGCAGCAGGTTCTCGCTGATGCCCATCACGCCCTTCTGCTCCGGGCTCAGCGAGCAGTGGGACATGCTCCACGAGTGGTTGATCATGCTCTCCACCCCGCCCAGCGAGTCGGCCAATACAAAGATCTGCAGCGCCTCGACCAGGCGGTTGAGCGCGGCGCGGTCGCCCTTGACCTTCATCGCCACCACCGCCCCGCCACTGCGCATCTGGCGCTTGCACAGTTCATGCTGCGGGTGGCTTTCCAGCCCGGGGTAATACACCTGCTCCACCTGCGCGTGGTTTTCCAGAAAGCGCGCCACCTGCAAGGCATTGGCGCACTGGCGCTCCATGCGCACATCCAGGGTCTTCAGGCCACGCAGGGCCAGGTAGCAGTCGAACGGCCCCTGCACCGCGCCGATGGCCATGCTGATGCGGCGCAGGCGCGCCAGCAGCGCGTCATTGGCCGCGACCACCACCCCGCCAGTCAGGTCGGAGTGGCCACCAATGTATTTACTGGCCGAGTGCATCACCAGGTCCACCCCCAGGTTGATCGGGCGCTGGTTCCACGGCGAGCAGAAGGTGTTGTCGATGCAGGTGAGGATGCCCTTGGCCCGCGCCAGGTCGCACACCGCCTTGATGTCGACCAGGTGCAACAACGGGTTGGTCGGCGACTCGATCCAGATCAATTGGGTTTCGGGCTTGATCGCCGCGGCCACCGCGCCCAGGTCGTTGAGGTCGACATAGGTGGTGGTCAGGCCTGAAGTACGGCTGCGGTAGGCTTCGAGGATACGGAAGGTGCCCCCGTACACGCCGTTCATCACGACCACGTGGGCATCCTTGGGCAGCAGCTCCAGGACCGTGGCGGTGGCATTCACCCCCGAGGCGCAGGCCACGGCACCCACGCCCTCTTCCAGCGCGGCTACGCAGGTTTCGTAGGCATGCCGGGTGGGGTTGCCCACGCGGCTGTAGGAGTACTCCGGCTTGTCGTCGAGGCTGCGTTTGGTGAACGAGCTGGCGGTGACGATGGCCGGGAAAATGGCATTGTCGGCAACACTGAACTGCTCGCCAGCGTGAATGGCACGGGTGGCGAAATTGCGCGGCTTGTCGGACATGGTCAGGCCCATTGGCAGAATGAAAGCTGCCACTATGGCACAAGCCAAATCGCCTGGCCTTGGGGTAACCTGTGAAATATTTTCCGGCACGGCCAGCGCGCGATATGGACAGCTTCGACCAGCACATTCTTACCCTGCTTCAGCGCGACGCCTCGATGTCGCTCAAGGACCTGGCCGAAGCCGTCAACCTGTCCACCACCCCGTGCTGGAAGCGAGTCAAGCGCCTGGAAGAAGAAGGCTACATACTCGGCCGTGTCGCCCTGCTGGCCCCCGAACGGCTAGGGCTGGGGCTGACGGTGTTCGTCCAGCTCAAGACCCAGCGCCACGACAGCGCCTGGCTGGCGCAGTTTGCCGCGACCGTTACCGGGTTCGAGGAGGTGATGGAGTGCTACCGCATGTCTGGCGACTGGGACTACATGTTGCGGGTGGTGGTGGGAGATATTGCGGCGTATGACCGGTTTTACAAAAAGCTGATTACCAGCACCGAGGGGTTGTCGAACATTACCTCCAGTTTTGCCATGGAGCAGATGAAGTACACCACGGCTTTCCCGGTGAACCGTGGCTGATGGCTGCGGGGCATATTGCCGGCAAGGCGCACAGGGATTGCATCAGGGCTGACAGGTGGTTGCCAGGCGATATGCAGCGCCTGGGAGATCGAGCGCCGCCCGCGCGGCGCATCGCGAGCTTTGCTCGCTCCTACGTTTGTTTCGGGCCAATTATGCCTGGGGGATTGGCGCGCGAACGCTTTGGCGCATGCCTCAATATTGTGCCGGACAAACAAGGCGGTCGCGCGCACCTGGCACATGGGTTACTGGCCCGAAACAAACGTAGGAGCGAGCGGAGCTCGCGATGCGCCGCGCGGGCGGCGCTCGATCTCACAGGCGCTGAAGATCCTGCGCCTACCCCCGCCCGCGACAGGGCCCTTGCAGGCGCCCGTCAATCCGAAGCCAGCACCGCCGCAATCCGGTTCCCGGCCTTGGCCTTCTCCAGCTTGATCGCCACAAACTTCGAGGTCGGGGTGTACGTCCCCTCGCCATAACTCTCCAGCGGCACCAGCGGGTTGGTCTCGGGGTAGTAAGCCGCCGCCTGCCCTTGCGGCACGTCATACGCCACCAGGCGGAACCCCGACACCCGCCGCTCCACACCATCCTCCCACAGCGACACCAAGTCCACGTGCTCGCCCGGTTCGAAGCCCAGGCGGCGGATGTCGGCCTCGTTGACGAACACCACTTCGCGCAGGCCGAACACCCCACGGTAGCGGTCGTCCAGGCCATACAGGGTGGTGTTGTACTGGTCGTGCGAACGCAGGGTCTGCAAGATCAGGTCGGGCTTGTCCCCGCGGGCCAGCACCTTGGCGTTGACCAATGCCTCGGGCAGCGTGTGGGGCAGGAAGCGCGCCTTGCCGGTGGCCGTGCGGAAGTTGCGCTCGGCAGCGTGGTTACCCAGGTGGAACCCGCCAGGGCTGTTCAAGCGCTCATTGAAACGCGCGAAGCCGGGGATGACGTCGGCAATCATGTCGCGGATGCGGTTGTAGTCGGCCACTGCATAGGCCCAGTCGATCGGCTGGTTGCCCAGCGTGGCCTTGGCCATGCCGGCGATGATCCATGGCTCCGAACGCATGTGCGGCGAGCGCGGGCGCAACTGGCCATGGGAGAGGTGCACCATGCTGAAGGTGTCTTCCACGGTCACGCCCTGCGGCCCTGCGGCCTGCAGGTCGATTTCGGTACGGCCCAGGCATGGCAGGATCAGCGCGTCGCGGCCGGTGACCAGGTGCGAGCGGTTGAGCTTGGTGGAAATCTGCACGGTCAGCGCACACTTCTGCAGCGCGGCATGGGTGCGCGGTGTATCCGGGGTGGCTTGGGCAAAGTTGCCGCCCAGGGCGACGAACACCTTGGCCCGCCCCTCCTCCATGGCCTTGATCGCCAGCACCGCATTGTGCCCGTGGGCACGCGGCACACGGAAGCGGAAGCGTTTTTCCAGGGCGTCGAGCAGTGCTGCCCGGGGCTTCTCGTCGATGCCCATGGTGCGGTCGCCCTGCACGTTGCTGTGGCCGCGCACCGGCGACAGGCCAGCGCCGGGCTTGCCGACGTTGCCGCGCAGAAGCTGCAGGTTGACGATTTCCTGCACGGTGGCCACCGAATGGCGGTGCTGCGTCACGCCCATGGCCCAGCACATGATGACCCGCTCGGCCTTGCGGTACATACGCGCGGCCAGTTCGATCTCGGCCAAGGTCAGGCCAGACTGCTCAACGATGTGTTCCCAAGCCGTGGCGTCGACCGCCGCCAGGTAGCCATCGATACCGCTGGTGTGCTCGGCGATGAAGGCGTGGTCGAACACCGGCGGTTCGCCCTTGGCCTGGGCCTCGCGTTCCCACTGCAACAGGAACTTGGCAATACCGCGCATGGCCGCCATGTCGCCCCCCAAGGCTGGGCGGAAGTACGCGCTGGAAGTCGGCTCGGAGCCATTGCTGAGCATTTCGAACGGGTGCTGCGGGTGCTGGAAACGCTCCAGGCCACGCTCTTTGAGCGGGTTGAAGCACACCACCTGGGCACCGCGCTTGACCGCTTCACGCAGCGGTTCGAGCATGCGCGGGTGGTTGGTGCCAGGGTTCTGGCCAATCACGAAAATGGCATCGGCCAGTTCCAGGTCGTGAAACACCACGGTGCCTTTGCCCACCCCCAGGGTTTCCGACATGCCCGAGCCGCTGGCTTCGTGGCACATGTTGGAGCAGTCCGGGAAATTGTTGGTGCCATAGGCACGCACGAACAGCTGGTAGAGAAACGCCGCTTCATTGCTGGCCCGGCCCGAGGTGTAGAACTCGGCTTCGTCCGGCGATTGCAGTGCGCGCAGGTGCCGGGCAACCAGCTCGAACGCTTCTGCCCAGGTGGTTTCCACGTAATGGTCGGTGGCTGCGTCATAGCGCATCGGGTGCGTCAGGCGGCCTTGGTACTCAAGCCAGTAGTCGGTCTGCTGCTTCAACGCGCTGACGCTGTACTTGGCAAAGAAGGCCGGGTCCACCGAGCGGCCGGTGGCTTCCCAGTTGACCGCCTTGGCGCCGTTTTCGCAGAACTTGACCATGTCGCTTTCCGGCGACTCGCCCCAGGCACAGCCAGGGCAGTCGAAGCCGCCGTTCTGGTTGGTCTTGAGCATGGCACGCAGGTTCTTGAAGGCGTTGTCACTGCCCAGCCAGCTCTTGGTCACGCTTTTCAGCGCCCCCCAGCCGGCGGCGGCGCCTTTGTAGTCCCTGATGTGTTCGTCCTGGCTCATGCGGTGAATCCTCACGCTTCGGTGCTTTGTTTCAGCCTATGGAGCGTGGGGCGGGGCGTCCAATCGAAAGATCTTACGGCGTGATAAGCGCTTTCGATCACGGCAGCCAGGCGAGGAGCTGCCAGGCCGCATGATAGAGACCGTCGATCATGCAGTCGGACAAAGCAATTTGACGGCCCTGCGCCCAGGTTATAGCTTGGACAGAAATGCCCCCCTTCCCAGACGCGAGCGCGAACGTGGAACAGAACAGCCGGGCCCTGATCGACGGCTTCAACCGGAAAATCGACTACCTGCGGATGTCGGTCACCGACCGCTGCGACTTCCGTTGCGTGTACTGCATGGCCGAAGACATGCAGTTCCTGCCGCGCCAACAGATTCTCAGCCTGGAGGAACTGTTCCAGGTGGCCGAGCGCTTCGTCGCCCTCGGCACCCGCAAAATCCGCCTGACCGGCGGCGAACCCCTGGTGCGCCAGGGCATCGTCGACTTGTGCGGGCGCATCGCCGCCCTGCCCGGTCTGCGCGAACTGTGCCTGACCAGCAACGGCTCGCAGCTTGGCCGCTTGGCCCAGCCGCTGTTCGACGCGGGCGTTACACGCCTGAACATCAGCCTCGACAGCCTGGACGCCGACCGCTTCAAGCAACTGACCCGTACCGGCGACCTGCACCAGGTGATTGCCGGCATCGACGCAGCCCGGCAGGCCGGTTTCAAGCGCACCAAGCTCAACTGCGTGGTGCTCAAGGGCCGCAACGACCATGAACTGGTCGACCTGGTGCGCTTTGCCATCGACCGCGAGCTGGACATCACCTTCATCGAAGAAATGCCCCTGGGGGTGATCAGCGAGCATGAACGTGGCGAGTCGTTCTGCTCCAGCGATGAAGTACGGGCGCTGCTGGCTGAACAGTTCACCCTGGTGGAGTCCACCGAAACGTCGCAGGGGCCGGCCCGTTACTGGCGCCTGGCCGAAGCGGCCAACACCCGGGTCGGTTTCATTTCGCCGCACAGCCACAACTTCTGCGCCACCTGCAACCGCGTGCGCCTGACCGTCGAGGGCCGCTTGCTGCTGTGCCTGGGCAACGAGCATTCGGTAGACCTCAAGCACGTGCTGCGGGCCCACCCGGGCGACCCCGACCGCCTGGAAAAGGCCATCCGCGACTCGCTGCACCTGAAGCCCTACCGCCATCACTTCGAAGTCGGTGGCGACGTGCAGATCCTGCGTTTCATGAACATGACCGGCGGCTGAGCAGCTGCCTCTGGATTGCCATGATCGTCCACCCCGCACCCGATGTGTTGCGCGTGTTGTTCACCCTCAAGGGTTCGATCATCAAGCGCATTGCCCTGCGCTGCCTGATGGTCACCCTGCTGGCGGCACTGATTGTGCTGGTCGAGCGCCATTACCCGGCGTTTTTCTACCCGGTCAGCGCCACCCCATTCACCTTGCTGGGCCTGTCGCTGTCGATCTTCATGAGCTTTCGCAACAACGCCTGCTATGACCGTTGGTGGGAGGGGCGCAAGGCCTGGGGCAAGCTGATCATCGAAACCCGCTCATTCGTGCGTGAGAGCGTGGTGATCGGCGATGAAGCACTACGCCGTGAGCTGCTGCGCAGCCTGTGCGGGTTTGCCCATGCGCTGAATGCGCGGTTGCGCAACGAAGACGACCTGGCTGCCGCCCGCCCATGGTTGCCCTGGCCCGAGGCGCTCAGCCCGCACAACGTGTGCGACAGCATCCTGCGTGAGGTGGGCAGCCAATGCTCGCGGCTGGCCGAGCGACAACAGATCAGTGACTGGCGTTACAGCCTGCTGGAGCAGCGGCTGGTGGGGCTGACCGAGGTGCAGGCCACCTGCGAGCGGATCAAGGGCACGCCACTGCCGTTTCCCTACACACTGTTGTTGCACCGCACCATCTACATCTTCTGCCTGTTGTTGCCGTTTGCCCTGGCCGAGCCGCTGGGCTGGCTGGCGCCGCTGTTCACCACCATCGTGGGGTACACGTTCTTCGGGCTGGATGCGATTGGCAACGAACTGGAAGACCCGTTCGGGCGGGATGAGAATGACCTGCCTACCGATGCCATGGTGCGGACGGTGGAGCGGGATGTACTGGCGGGGTTGGGGGACCAGCAGTTGCCGCCGGCGTTGTTGCCGGTGGGGCATGTGTTGAGCTAAGGGCCCTATCGCCGGCAAGCCAGCCCACAGGGATCGCCTTAGGGCTGACAGGTGTTTGCCACAAGGTATGGCAGCGCCTGTTAGAGCGAGCGCCGCCCGCGCGGCGCAATCGCGAGCTGCGCTCGCTCCTACGTTTGTTTCGGGCCAATTATTCCTGTGGGATTCGCGCGCGAACGCCTTGGTGCATGCCTCAATATCGCGCCGTACAAACAAGGCGGCCGCGCGCGCCTGTCACAGGCGTTACTGGCACGAAACAAACGTAGATACTCTGTTGGCGGTCAAGCTTTTCTGAGGTGTTCAGAGCTGAAAAGCTTGGCCGTATCAAA
>NZ_CAMZMX010000033.1:0-60958 GCF_947311875.1 Pseudomonas sp. PARCl1 | reverse complement strand
TCGCGTCCGCTTAAAAATACGCGGACACCATCGCCCTTAATGCTGGAGTTCGGAAGGTGAGTTCGCCGGACGCTTACGCATCTCATTCCGGGTATGGACTTGGCGAGTGGGGCCGCTGTTACCGAAGTTTTGAGAACTATTGATGATGAAGTGCTTGTGTCAGGGTTTCCTGATGAGATCGTAGGAGGGTTGGATTCAATCATCCCTGTCGTTTTTCACACCACCAGGCCTCCGCATCCTGGGAAAGTGGATTGGGAGTGGTTGAAGGCTGGTGTGAAAGCTCTGTACGAAGGAGGGGATCATTGTCCCGCTGTCATTTTCAGCCAGAATGGGATGATCGGTAGCGGTCGTTTGCAGGAGCCTTTCCGGCTGGTGTCGCCGATCAGTGACCCAGAGGGGGAAGTCTATGTAATAGACGAGTCGTCTGCATTGAGCATCGCGATCAAAATGACGTGGGATGAGGTAAGGGAGTTTCATGCCAAACGAAGCCAGGGAAATTCGCGTCCTTCTTTAGATAAGAATGCCGTCTAGGCCTCATCGAGACCTTGAGCAATATAACGTATGAGATCTAGCGCGGACATTTACTATCAGCAATGCTATAGATGATGGTGGCTCCATCGATGTCAAATCCAGTGTGCAATCTGGCACTGTATTCAGAGTCTCGCTTCCAACCTCATAGCTCACGCGATCCCTGTTCCGGTGGGAGCGACAGCATTTAGCGCCACCGGTCTGCCTCTACAATCAACACGATGAACGTACTGACGTTGGATTCACCTGAACAGAGTAGGGCGCTTTTCCGTCGCCCCTGACTTTGGGAGTTCAACATGAAAGCCATCGTGTACAACGGCCCACGTGACGTCGCGGTCAAGGATGTTTCTGACGCAAAAATCGAGAAGCCCACCGACGTACTGGTGCGTATCACCACGACCAACATCTGCGGTTCTGACCTGCACATGTACGAAGGCCGCACGTCTTTCGAGACAGGTCGAGTTTTTGGCCATGAAAACCTCGGCGAAGTGATTGAGGTGGGCGCCGGAGTCGACCGGGTCAAAATTGGTGATCGCGTCTGCCTGCCATTCAACATCGGCTGCGGGTTCTGTGAGAACTGCGAAAAAGGGCTCACGGGATTCTGCCTGACAGCCAATCCCGGTTCTGCCGGCGCCGCTTACGGCTTTGCTGAGATGGGGCCCTACCAAGGCGGTCAGGCGGAACTGCTCCGCGTTCCGTATGCGGATTTCAACTGCCTGGTGCTGCCTGAGGACGCCCAGGAACGAGAAGATGACTACGTCATGCTCTCGGATATTTTCCCTACTGGTTGGCATGCAACTGAGCTGGCCGGACTGCTTCCTGGTGAGAGCATTGCGATTTACGGCGCAGGGCCTGTTGGCCTGATGGCGGCGCATTCGGCAATCATCAAAGGCGCGTCCCAGGTTTTCGTCATCGACAACCAGCCGGATCGCCTACAGCTTGCCGCGCAGCTTGGGGCAACTCCCATCAACGCAGTCGAGCAAAGAGCAGTGGAAGAGATCATGAACCTTACCCACGGCAAAGGCACCGACCGGGGCTGTGAGTGCGTCGGTTACCAGTGCTGCGACAAGCATGGCCATGAAGCGAACTACCTCACCATGAACAACTTGGTCGCTTCAACCAAGGCCACTGGCGGCATCGGCGTGGTTGGGGTGTTTGTGCCAGAAGATCCTGGAGCGAAAAACGAACTGGCGAAGGAGGGCAAGATGGCCTTCGACTTCGGTGCGTTCTGGTTCAAGGGCCAACAGATCCGGACAGGTCAGGCGAATGTAAAGGCCTACAATCGCCGCCTGGCAGAGCTTATCCATCATGGGCGCGCCAAGCCCTCGCAGATCATTTCCCATCGTTTGAAATTGGCCGAAGGCCCAGATGCCTACAAGCACTTCGATGCGCGGGATGATGGCTGGACGAAAGTGGTGCTCAAGCCTGCTGCGTGATCCGCTCTCACTGCTTCCAGGGACGGAAGCTTGGTGAGAAGGGCAACCTGCATGTTTTAAAAGCAACCCTTCACCGGCTTGTCAGGGCGTTATCACCCGGCAATTTCCAGTTGCGTGTTCTTCCGCCACCCTCGCAGATTCATCGCGCAGAGGCAGAACTGTAGGATGATCAGAGCCCAGGCTTGTGCTTGCCAGCCCCACACAGCCCACAGCACGTTGCTTGCGATGAAACAGCAGAATCCAATCTTTCTTCTACCCGGACGGCGCGAACCGATGCACCAGGCTGCCAGCACGGTCATCACCATGGCAGGCCATTCAAGTAACCCAATCCAATATTCCATGAAACCTTCCAAATGATGATGGGGTATCTGAAGCTGATCACCTGCCAGCGTCCTGAGCGCTGGCAGGTGATCGCTCGACTAAGCCGCTCGCTTCTCGCCCTTGAGCATCTTTTTCTGCATTTCCATCGTTCGCCCCAGCTCCTCGAGGGTGTCCTTGCTGAGCAGCTCCTTCGCCGTGGGGAACAGCTCGCCTTCTTCTTCCTCGATGTGATGCTCCAACAACTCTTTCATGACCTTGACCCGCCCGGCGAATTCGACGGTGCCGGTTTCGGTATGCAGCAGGTCGGGTAGGACGAGGGAGTCAACAGTCCGGTGTTCTTCCTTGGCCTCGTAGTACATTTTCGCTTCTTCCTTGCCACCCGCTTCCTTGATGGCCGGATATAGAATTTCTTCTTCGAGCGCGGTGTGAATCTGCAGCTCCTGCTCGATCCTGTGGAGTAGATCGGCCCGTTTTTTCACTGCTCGCTCGGTGGTGGTCGACAGCTCTTCGAGCAGCTTCTTTACCAATTTGTGGTCTTGAATCAGTAAGTCGATAGCGTTCATGGCGTTACCTCATCACGGATTGGATGTAAGAACTTGCCTCTGGTTGAGTAGCCGCTAAGCGAGACGGTTCAACGCAGATGATGGCTGGCGTCATCGTTCAGGATGGCAACCTCCAATAGCCATTGCGGCTTTGAGGGCTGCCAGGTGAGTCAAGCCCTGAGGAAGGTTGCCCAGATACTGTCCAGTCTGCGGATCGATCATCTCCGAGTAGATGCCTACCCCGTGTGATAGCCCTTGCAAAGCATCTGCATAGGCGGCTACGGCATGTTCTTGCTGGCCGAGGATTGCCCAGGCTTCGATCAACCAGAATGTGCAGGCCAGGAAGCAACCTTCCTCTTCCTGTGCATCGGTGTAGCGATAATGGAAAGCGCCCCCCCCCAGATCATGGTCAATGGCTTGCAGTGTGCTGCGCATACGTTGTTTGCTGGGGTAACCGAACCTGACCGCCAGTGCCAGTGAGGCGTCCAGCCGGTCGCTGTCTGGATAGAACAGGTAGGCTTGGCGCTCCTCGCTCCAGCAGTGCGCCTCGATCCATGCCTGGATGCGCTGGCGCTCGCGATCCCAGCGTTCCCGGCAGGTGGTGGGAAGGTGGCCGCCATCTGCCAGTTCGATGGCCCGGCTCAAGGCTTGCCAGCAACTGATCTTGGACATCGTGTAGTGCTGCTTTTCCGGCAACTCCCAGATACCGGCGTCCTGCTGACGCCAACAGTCGGCGCACTGGTCGGCAAGGCCTGAGAGGAGCATGGCGCTCGGGGAATCAAGAATGTTGCCGCTGTCGATGAAGCAACGGGCGGTTTCGAAAATGTCGCCGAACACGCCATGCTGCAGCTGGTCGCGCGCGTCGTTGCCAACGATTGGAGGCGAGTTTTTGTAACCAGGGAGATCAACCTGGCGCACGCAATCACCAATGGCCCCGTCCAAGGTATAAAACACCCGTGGCCCATGTTCACTCAGGCGGCGCAGCAACCAGGTGAAGGCAGCCTTGGCTTCCGGCTGTGCGCCGATGCCCAGAAACGCTTCGATGGTGTAGCTGGCGTCGCGTATCCAGGCGAAGCGGTAATCGTAGTTTTTGCTGCCACCAATCCGCTCGGGAAGGGATGAGGTCGCTGCCGCCATGATCGAGCCACTTGGAGAGGACAACAGAAGCTTGAGGGCCAGCGCATTACGGACTACATGGTTTTGGTACGGGCCGTCGTAGACCAGCCCCTTCGACCATTGGCACCACTCACTGTGCGAGCCGTCGATGCGTTCATCGATCAAGGCCAATGGGGGCACCACCAGGGGCTCATCTCGTCCTGCGATGATTGCGACCACTGAGCGTTGTCCTGCTGCAAGGCTAAGGACAGCACGCACGCCCATGTCATCCTTGCGTTCGATGTGCACCTGATGGTCGTGCAGGAACATGCCGAGTATTCGGCCCGCATGAAAAACGCAGGCATTGTCATTCGGCGCCACGTAGGGGCTTACCGTGTCGGCTCGGGTTCCGAAGTCGATGGCTAACTCGAAATCGACCGTACCCTCGACACATTCGAGGCGCCTGGCAAGTTCGGCCCAAGGTAAACGCCCAGCGGGGCCACTGTTCAAGGACTCGGTCAGCCGCGCACGACCCTCGTGGGTGATGAAGAGTGTCTCGAGGACGTTGCTGCCTGGCAGGTAGCGCCGCTCAGCAACGAACGGCTCGTTGGGGGTAATGGAAAAGTAGCCTCCTGTTTGCGGAGCCAGCAGCTTGTCGAACAGGGGAGGTGAATCCATGTGCGGCACACACCACCAGTCGATGGAACCGTCCAGACCAATCAGTGCCACGGAACGCCCATCCCCGAGTGCACCATACTGCTCCAGGGGCAACCAGCCACCCTCATCTCGCTCAGGTGCACCCTGTTGAGCTTCTACCGGTTCTCTTTCCATCGGTGTGCCTTCGAGATCATGTGTTCTGATTCCGACATGGCTATCTGGCGTCTGGTTCGTCTTATGTGAGCGTTGCGCAAATAGAGGGAATTTAGGATTGGCATGAATATCTCATGTAAAGCGGGACACAAGGGAGCTTTGTGCCCTCGCATTACCCTGCAAGGAACAAGAACAAAAGGGGGCTTACATGAGTTGTCTGATTTGCGCTGGGCAAGCTGAGTCCGTCGAATGCACCGGTGGATGGGAAGAGCGACGCTGTTCTAAATGCGGCTGTTACCGAATGTCCCAAGCGCTCATTCTGGTGATGATGGAAGAGGGTCAGATTTTTGATACCGAGCGGATGCGGGCCTGGCTGGTATCCCGGCGCGAACTGATGCCCATCCCTACCATCGACCATAGCCAGGCGATATTTGCACTCTAAAAGGCCTGAGAGGTGGAGCTCCGTGCCTTATTCGGCAGGAATGATCGAAATCTTTCCATTGCGTTCGACGATAGCGAACTTTACCTGCTCAATGTTCTCGATGCCTTGGCTGTCCCGCGCTGACTCAAGGATATCGTCCTCCGTGAGTCGTGCGCGACGCATGCGGTGATGCAGGAAGCGCCCATTTTCAACAACCAGGGTAGCGTGCCCATCCAGAAACCTGGCCAAGGGCTTGGAGTTGAGCTTCGCGAGTGAAAGGCCGACGTCCAAAACGATCAGCGTGGCAATTACCAGCATGGCATTGGTGAATGAAAAATCCTCGCCCAGAAGTGCCTGCTGGGTGGCTTCCCCAATGATCAGCAACAAGACGAAGTCAAAGGTCGTCAGGTCGGCCAGTGAGCGCCGTCCGGCTACGCGAAACAGCAGCATAAGTGCGACGTACATCCCGGCTGCGCGGAGGATCGAATCCATGACGCACTCCTAGGGGTAAAGGAATGTGGAGAAGTGAACGGCGCTTTCAGGGCCAGCCCTGACGCTGCCCTCTAGAGTGCCTACGTGCTCACTTCGAAGGGTCAAGTACAAGGTGGCGACCCCATCTTGCTTAGTACCCAATTGGAACAGCATGGCCTGGCCATGCGACATCGACTGTTGTGGCTCCGGTTGCAACGTCTCGATACTGGCGTCACGGAGCAATGATCCCTCGAGTTGCACCTCCACCGGCTGACCAGGGATACCCTGAACGGTGATGAAAAGGCTGTCTGTCGTGCCGCTTCGGCTGAGGCGTTGATACTCAACCCGTACCCGGCCATCCTGGCTGACCACCTCGGCATCGCTTAACGGGCCATTACCGAACAGGCCTGCCAAGGCAAGCAGTACAATGGCCACAAGCACATACCATCCCACGCGCTCGAAGCGCCAAACACGCTGCTGCATCGGCATGTCTTCTTGAACAGGGTGACGCCTCGATACCCGTTCATCTTCCAACATGATCACAGCCCTCAGGCGCGCTCGCCGCGTAGCCAGCGCTGGTGGTAGTGGGAAAGCCGGGTCAACCCGAACAGGGCGCCTTGGCGCATGACCTCAGACCGCTCGCCGAAGAAACGTTGAGTGCGCGTGAAAACGGCAACGGGTTCGCCGGCAAAAGCCCAAGCAAAGCACATCGTCCCCGGTGGTATCCCGGACTCGGGCGCCGGCCCGGCTACCCCGGTGGTGGCGATCACCACATTGGCATCGCTGTCTCGCAAGGCGCCCAAGGCCATTTCCCAGGCTACTGCTTCGCTGGTCAGGCCGTATCGTTCGATGGTTTCGGCGCTGACCCCCAGCAGCCGCTTCTTGGCGCTGGGTGAGTAGACGACATAGCCGCTTTCCAGCACCTCTCCGGTACCCGGTACCGCCGCCAACAAAGCCACAAGACAGCCTGCAGTGCACGATTCTGCTGTGCTCAAAACCAGTTTGTTGTTTTTGAGATAGCCGAGGGCGGCCAGTACAGGGTCGTTTTCCATTCCAGAATCGACTCGCTTGTTTTGCGGTGGACGCGAGCCTGGGGTAATTGGTTCATCGCCCGTGTTGCCCGCCCATCTCCTGAGTGTCACTGACCTGAACTTTGCCCCGTAGATTGGCTTCCCTTGTTCAAAGGCAATGGGAGGAGAGCAACATGAAGAAAGTGAGCGTCAGCCAAAAAGAAGGTGCGCAGACAAGGCCGCATGGGGAAGAGGAGCGAGACAACGATGCTCATCGTCCGGATGGATCCACCGGCACATCACATGACTCGACAGCGCAAAAAACGGCCCGTGATCACGATCAGCACAAACGCTGAAACTGTCACGCAAAAAGAGGGTCAGGCTCGCCAGCACGGCGAGCCTCTTTTCACTAGAGGATCGGTTTGCCGCCAGTCACTGCGTAACGTGAGCCACTGATGTAACTGGCTTCGTCGGAGCCCAGCAGCACGTAGATCGGAGCGACCTCCACCGGTTGTCCGGGACGACCCAATGGTGTTTTGGAACCAAAGTGTGTGACCGCTTCCTCTGGCATGGTGGAAGGAATTAGAGGCGTCCAGATAGGCCCTGGCGCAACGCTGTTGACCCGAATACCTTTTTTGCCTAGCAACTGAGCCAGGCCAGCAGTGAAGTTGGCAATGGCCCCCTTGGTCGTGGCGTAGGCCAGCAGGCTGGGGGATGGATCGTCGGAATTGACCGAGCTGGTATTGATGATCGAACTGCCCTTGGGCATGGAAGGCAGCGCCGCCTGGCAAATCCGGAAGATGGCGGTGATGTTGGTATCGAAGGTTTTCACCCATTCATCATCGTCGATCTCTTCCAAGGTCTCGTGGGACATCTGGAACGCCGCGTTATTGACCAGGATGTCGATACGCCCGAACTGGCTGACGGTCTTTTCGACGATGTCGTAGCAGTGCTGTTTCTGCGCCAGGTCTCCGGGCAACAGCAGGCATTGACGGCCTGCGGACTCAACCCAGCGCGCGGTTTCTTGCGCGTCTTCATGCTCATTCAGATAAGCGATGGCGACGTCGGCGCCTTCACGGGCATAGGCAATCGCCACTGCTCGCCCGATGCCGCTGTCTGCTCCGGTGATAAGGGCAATCTTGCCTTCGAGTCGATTGTGGCCGGTATACGACTGCTCACCACAATCCGGGTAGGGCTCCATCTTGCGTTGTGAGCCGGGGACATTTTGAGGCTGCGAAGGGAAGGGTGGGGTAGGGAAGTCGCGCATGGTAGAAGCTCCTGCAGTTGAGAACGTTCATACCGGTTCGAAAGGCCCGACCTGCTCGTGTTGGTTTCAATCTGCGGTTGGTACGACGAGCGGTGCGGGATATCAATCCAATTGAATTTCATGCCCCACCGCCTGTTCTACCGAACTCAGCTCCAGTCTCATCTCTTCGCTCGGAGCCCAATTCCCGGAGTAGCGAGTGCCTCGAATCATTACCCCAGCGACCCCTGAGCACGAGATCAGCGAGCACAATGCCAGGATGTTTGGCTCTCCCAAGGAGCGTCTGGATTTTTACCGGCGTGAGATCCAGTACGAAACCAGCATCCTGGCCAACCGCACGGACGCCTACCTGGCGGCGCAGTCATTCCTGGTCATCGCCTTCGTCTCCTCCATGGGGAACCTCAATCAAGGATGGGGCGAGATGTTCACCCTGATCGTGCCCGCGTTCCTCGCCTTGCTCGGGGTGCTGAGCTCGCTCAACGCCTGGCCTGGCATCAGGGCGGCATACAACATCATCGATCACTGGCAGCTCAAGCAGAGCCACCTGCTGCGCAGCGAGCCGTTGATGGGGTTGGCTTACGACGAGTCGCCGCTGTTCTGTGAGGTGGAAACCTCACGTGCAGGGCATCGAAAGTCATTGCTGTTCTCGCTACGGACGCCGTGGATCTTTCTGGTGTTCTGGGTGCTATTGGGTAGCTACTCGGTGTACATCCAGCTGGCCTGAACACGTTTGCGTGCAAACAGGGAGGTAACGTTTTGAAGACTGAGGCATTACTGACCGAGCTCCTCAACGCCCGAGGGCCGGGCGGACAAGAAGATGAAGTACGGGCCATTTGTCTGCGCGAGCTGCGCCTATTCTGTGATGACACGCACATCGACCCTGCTGGCAATGTGGTGGGGGTGATTCGTGGGGGCCGTGCTGGTAGCCCAGAGGCAGCCATACGCGTTATGGCCCATCTCGATGAGATCGCGATGATCGTCAAGAATGTGCTGGAGAACGGCACCCTGGAGGTGCTCGCTCTAGGTGGTTCGCAACCGATAAGCTTCGGCGTGTGCCCTGTCGATATCCTGGGCGATGAACACATCCTGCCGGGTGTTTTGTCCTACGGCTCAATGCACAACAGCGGTCGGACTTCGAATGGAAGAGACGTGCTGACAGGTAATGTTCAGTGGAAAGATGTCTACATCGTCACGCGCAAGAGCCAGTCGGAACTCCAGCAACTTGGCGTTCGGCCTGGTACTCGAGTCGTGCTCAGTCAGCACTGGCGTAAGCCCTTCAAGGTACATGACTGTATTGCCGCTCACTTCCTCGACGACCGAGCTCCGCTGAGCGCGGTCATTCTCTGCGCGAAGCTGCTGAGTGAACGCCGAGAAAAACTGAAGCAGGACGTTTGGTTTGTGCTTACGACGCTGGAGGAAGAATCGAATGCTGGCGCCATGTACGCAGCTTCCCGGCTGCCCGGCGACACCACAATCGCGGTCGAGGTTGGCCCTGTACTTGAGGAATATGGCACGGAGCTTTCGGCCAATCCGATCATCAATACCGGCGACCAGAAGGGATACTACAGCCGCACCGTGGTGCAGGGCCTGATCGCCGCTGGCCTGAAGGCCGGTTTTAAGCCCCAGTCGGCATTGCTCGTCGATTTTGCATCCGATGCAAGCGCGGTGATGAGCGCCGGGATCGATGCCCGGGCTGGTTGCATTGCGATACCGACCGAGAATACCCATGGCTTCGAAATGGTGCTTCTGGAGGGGATTACGGCCTGCGCCGCAACACTGGTCGAATTCATGCTGGATGCCCATCTGTCCGACATTTCAAGAACTGGCTGAACGCCATTGGAGTAGGGCGCCCTGAGCTTAAGACAGGCGAAGAAACCTTCGCCCTCGCCTTGGGAGTGTCCTATGCAAAAGTGCCATTGGGTAGCTGCGGTTTCGGTCTTGGGGGTCTCGATAGCGCTGGGCGGGTGCGCCCGCGATCCTGAAAAGCGCTCGGTCTCCGAGCTTGCTGTGAGTGGCACCAAAAGTCTTTTTCGCACGGATTCCGACATGCAGAAGCTGCTGAACAAGTTTGCCAGCTTCGATGCCAAGGCCATCGAGAAGACCACTCCACAGGAGGCCCGTCAGCAGCCGAGCATGGCCGATGCTGTGAAGGGCGTGCTGGAAGATCAGAAACGCAGTTCGAGCCCCGAGTCATTGGTGCCCGGCGTCACCACGCGGGAAATCTCGATACCCAGCCCGTCAGGCTCCATGCCGGCCACGGTGTATACGCCGCCAGGCAATGGCCCTCACCCAGCGGTGCTGTTCTTCCACGGCGGCGGCTGGGTGATAGCAGATCGGAAAGTTTACGATGGCGGCGCACGCGGGTTGGCCAAGCAAGCCGATGCCGTGGTGGTATCGGTCGATTACCGTCTGGCGCCAGAGCACAAATTCCCCGCTGCGCATGACGATGCCCTGGCGGCTTACCGTTGGCTGGCGAGAAACGCCGCCTCCGTTGGCGGCGATCCAGAGCGCCTGGCTTTGGCCGGCGAAAGCGCAGGCGGCAACCTCGCCGTCGCTACTGCAATGGGCGCCCGAGATGCTGGCCTGACAGCACCGAAACACGTCCTTTCGGTGTATCCGGTTGCGCAGTCGAGCACCGATACAGCTTCCTACCTCAAGTACGCCGATGCCATGCCGCTGAATCGTCCGATGATGCTGTGGTTCATCGGCCAGGTCACCAGTTCGCCTGCCGATGTCCAGGATCCACGTATCAACCTGGTCAAGGCTGACCTGCATGGCTTGCCTCCGGTGACCATCATCAACGCGGAAATCGATCCGCTGCGCGACGATGGCGCCCAGTTGGAACAGGCGCTACGCACAGCAGGTGTGGCGGTAGATCGCAAAGTCTACGACGGCGTGACGCACGAGTTCTTCGGCACTGCCGCCGTCGTGAAGAAGGCTGAGGACGCACAGGCCTATGCGGGTCAGCGCCTGAAAACTGACCTCGCCAAATAGAGCGCACGCATGCGTTGAAGCCAATCAGTGCCCTTGAGGCAGCCGGAGAATCCTGATGAATAAACAACCGGATACACCCGTTGCAGTTGTGCCGCTGCGCTTCCAACCCTCTTTCGAGCAAATTCCGGATGACGAAGCCGAGACGAGCAGGGAGCTGGCTGAAACCCTGCGGCAGATCATGGAAACCACGTTCAAGGACAACGGCCACGCCAACCGCAGTGTCCATGCCAAGGGACACGGATTGCTGCGCGGGAAAGTGACCATCCTTGAAGGACTGCCAGCGGAACTGGCACAAGGTGCCTTTGCCAAGCCCGGTACACTGCCGGCCTATCTGCGGTTTTCCACCAACCCAGGGGATGTGCTCGATGACAAGGTATCGACCCCGAGGGGCTTGGCCCTCAAGATCGTGGGTGTCGAAGGCTCCCGCCTGCCTGGCAGTGAGGGGCAGGTGACCCAGGACTTCGTCACCGAGAATGCCAAAGCCTTCACCTCGGCAACGCCCAAGGCGTTCCTGAAAACGCTGAAGATGCTCGCGAAGACGACGGACAAGGTACCTGGCTTGAAGAAGGCACTGTCAGCCGCACTGCGGGGAGTGGAATCGCTGGTCGAATCGGTGGGCGGCGAAAGCGCTACGCTGAAGAGCCTCGGTGGCCATCCCCAGACGCATATTCTGGGCGAGACCTTCACCACGGTGGTGCCGATCCTCTACGGCCCTTATTACGCCAAGCTGGCCATTGTTCCTGTGTCGCCCTCGCTAACCGAGTTGACTGATCTCAAAGTGGAGCTGAAGGGCGACCCGGACGGGCTTCGCCATGCCGTCGAGGCGTTTTTCAGGCAGAACGGCGGCACCTGGGAGCTGCGTGTGCAGCTGGCCACTGACATCGAGAAGATGCCCATCGAGGACGCATCAGTGAAATGGTCGGAAGCGTTGAGCCCCTACGTGACAGTTGCCAGGGTAGAGGTCGAACCGCAGGCCGCCTGGGATGATGAAAAGGTACGCGCCATCGATGATGGCATGGCATTCAGCCCCTGGCATGGGTTGGCTGCGCATCGTCCCCTGGGAGGCATCATGCGGGTGCGCAGGCCCTCATACGAAATGTCAGCGCAGTTTCGCGCTACGCACAATGGGTGCCCGATTCACGAACCGCGTTGAATTCACGCAGTTGGCAGATTTTCCATCCATGAGCGACGTGCATGCCCCCTGGCAATCCGATGGAATTATCTCTTCTACGGCTTGCTCAATAGCGTATGAACTAGGGAGCGGATCTTGTGCCAGCACTTCAATTGTACGTAATCGAGTATGACCTGCACGGTGACCATCGGACGTTCATCATCCGCTTGGAGAAAATGGACAACGCCGTGGCTTGGCACTGGGCCAGTTGCGATGCCGGCGTTGGCATCATCCCAAGATTCAGTCAGCAGAAAATCAAGTTGGTCAGTCGACCGATGGCCGAGCGCTATGGCATCGCTAAGGTGAAGTGGCGGCTCGCCGGCGATGGCCCTGAATTCGTAGCGCAACCTATCGATGTCAAAAAATTCTCGGGGGTTGCTGAAGGTACTTGAAGCCCGGCGCCCCGATCCATCTGTTTTGAGGTATTGCCATGCAGCCGAAAACCGAAGGCTCCGAAGAAAAAGGGCCAAGCGACGTGCCCTTCATTAACGATCCGGAAAAGCCCACGTCGCCGCCACTCAATGACGCTGATGCAACGGAGGCAGCCGAGGCAGAGGAAGACATCCAGGATGACGGCGAATCCATTTAACCAAGAGGAGCACACGATGGACAATTACCACCTCAGCCCGACATCAGAAGGATGGGAATTGAAGAAAGCCGGTGGTGAACGCGCCTCCAAACGAGCGTCGACGAAGCACGAGCTCGTCAGCGCCCTTGCGGATTTCTTTGATGGAAAGACGGCGTCGGTGAAGATCCATAAAGCGGATGGCACTATCGAAGAGGAACGCACCTACCCACGATCTGCTGATCCGCGCCGTAGTAAAGGTTGAAGACTATAACTGCCTGTGACCTCGGCATTGAGGTCACGGATGCCCTTGGCGTGTTCAGATGGTTGTTGGCCAGCTTTCTCATGGGGAAGCGCATCCGCGCCACCGTAGCAGTGCAGGCGTACCGGATGCTTGTCGATCAGCAGGGCCTGGATACGCCGATTAAGCTTGCCCAGACTTCTCATTCCACACTGGTCAGACTGCTCGGGCAGGCCGGCTATGCGCGCTACGATGAATCCACTGCCCGACGACTGCATGATCTTGGCAACAAGGTAGAAGTGGAACTTGCTGCTCAACTTGAGGCACTGCAGGAAGAATCAAATGCTGAGGGATTCAAGCGCTGGCTACTGAGTTTCGAGGGCGTAGGCCCAAAGACCGTGGAGATTTTCATGCGTGAAGGCTTGGCTCATTTGACGAAGTTGGAAGGCCATTGAGCATGGGTGGCCTTTAGCCCCCATCGACGCATGTCCGGATGAGTGAAACACTCGAAAATCTAACCATGGACTGGAGAAGGTGATGAAGCTCGACGTCGAGGGTTTGTCGTTGTCAGGTAAGGCGGTAGTTGTGGTAGAAGACGATCCAACGCTTCAGACCCTACTGGTGGACATCCTGATCGAGCTGGGCGCTACCTGTGATGCGTTCGATAACTCCGAAGATGCCTTGATTCACTTGATGGGACTCAAGAGCGACTGCTCGTTGATCGTTGTCGACCATGGTGTTCCGGGAAGCATCAAAGGCATGGAGTTCATCTCCATGGCACACGAAAGGTGGCCTGGACTACCCGCCATTCTGACTTCTGGCTACCAGCTTGATGCTTCTCAGGTGACACCACCCGTTACCTACCTCTTCAAACCGTGGTCGATAGACGAGCTCGCTCAAGCAATTGGCCAGGCGCTTCACCCTGCAAATGTACCTTCAACTCTCCCGCCGTCCGACCAACAAGGTCTCTAGCGCTGCAGGTTATCCCGAGCAGCATCGTCCGTCTGATGTTCAGCAGGCGCCTGATGGTGGGGATCACATTCGCTGCCCATCGCCTGATATTCCTTGCGAAGTTTATGGATTTCCCGGTTATCGAGCGCTTCGAGATCCAATACCGACTGCTCCGCAGATTTCGTAGCGCGAATCAGCTCGTCGAGCTTCACGTGGATGATGTCGTTATCCCGGTTCTGGGTGTTCTGAATCAGGAAAACCATCAGGAATGTGATGATGGTGGTCGACGTGTTGACGATAAGTTGCCAGGTATCGTTGTAGTGAAACCAGGGCCCAGAGGCAGCCCACATGGCGATCAACACCACGGCGATCAAAAAGGTGCTCGGCTTACCGGCGTGGTTGGCGAGCCATTGGCAGAACTGGGCGAATTTCATGACGTAATCTCCACTGCGATCTATAGGGTTTGACCGCAGTGAAGGGCTGAAATCTTTTTTTACATTTACCTCAGGTATTGGGTGAACCCACTAAGCGCAGCGGAACGACGTGGCGTGACGGAAAGTCAAAAAAATACTCGAAAACTTTCCCAAGGCTTCTGCGCAGATGACCTTCATCGTCTGGTTCGCCATGCTGGGCGCAGTCTTGCTGCTGCTCGCACTCTCATCCTCCTACCTGCGCTGGATCCCTGTGACCTCGTCTGTGGTGTGCCTTGCCTTGGGTATCGGGCTGGGTACATCGGGGCTGGGTTTTCTTCAACTGGACTTGAGCAAGTCGAGCGGGTGGATGGAGCACCTCACAGAGGTCGCCGTGTTGTTTTCGCTGTTCTTCAGTGGCTTGAAATTGCGCGTGCCTTTGCACAACCACCGTTGGTGCAGCGCCTTTTTTCTAGCGGGGCCGGTGATGTTGATCTGCATCGGTGGGGTAACGCTGGTGCTGCATTACGGCCTGAACCTGGGGTGGGGTGTCTCGCTACTGATCGGGGCGATCCTCGCACCCACTGACCCTGTTCTCGCAACTCTGGTGCAGGTGGTTGATGCCCAAGACGATGATCTTGTCCGTTTCAGCTTGTCGGGTGAGGCAGGGCTCAACGACGGCGTGGCGTTTCCCTTCGTCATGCTTGGACTGTTCCTGCAACAGGACAATGGCCAGGCCTGGTTCAGTGACTGGTTGCTCAAGGACATGCTGTGGGCAGTAACCGCAGGCCTGTTGCTTGGCTACTGGATGGGGCGCGGCCTGGGCAAACTCACGCTGTTCTTGCGTCTGCGCAACGACGACAGCACCGTCTCGCCCAATGACTATCTGGCCCTTGCCCTGATTGCGTTGGCATACGTGAGCGCCGAGTCGATACAGGCCTATGGGTTCCTCGCGGTGTTCGCTGCGGGCCTCGGTTTACGGCAGGCGGAGGTGCAGACCGCCAATAGCCCGGAAGAGCCGGCTGCTGAACATCTGGTACAGCCTGTGGTGGGTCACCAGCACGTAGCGCCGGAGCTAGCCGTCAAAGGCGATGTGAAGGGGCTCGACGACTCGCAGGTAGCAGCGGGGATCATGTTGGGTGACATGCTGGCGTTCGGTAGCCTGATCGAACGGGCAATGGAAGTATTTCTGGTGACCATGCTCGGGGTAGTGCTCATTGAGCATTGGGACTGGCGGGCAGTGCTGGTTGCCGGCGCTTTGTTTTTTGTCATTCGCCCCATCAGCATCCTGCTGTTCCCGGCTCGAGGAATGCTTGATATCCGCCAGCGCGGGCTTTTAGGGTGGTTTGGTATCCGGGGTATCGGCAGCTTCTACTACCTGTTCTATGCCCTCAATCATGGGCTGCTTCCCACCTTGGCCGCGCAGAGCATCAACCTGGTGCTGTCCGTGGTGGCGTTGAGCATTCTGCTGCATGGGTTGAGCGTCCAGCCGCTCCTTGCCAGATACGAAGCGTGGAAGGAGAGGGTCTCCTGATGGCCGTTCATGAGAAAAGTGCCAGGGCAGCTATTGCCCTGGCACTGGATCACCGCCAGTTAGCGGTTTTCGCTACCGCGACCGCCGCCGTGGCTGTTTTGCCCGCCTTTACGGCCCGCCTCGGAGGCACGCTCACGGTCGTTGGCAAAATTGCCGCCTGAACTCTGGCCGCCTTTGCGACCTGCCTCCGACGCTTTCTCGCGATCATTGGCAAAATTGCCAGGATTGTTCTGAGCAGTACCACCTTGATGGCCACGATTGGTTTGGTTGTTAGCCATGATCTTTCACCTCATGTCGTCACACAGGAAAGTCTGTGTTCAACTCGGACGTCGGGGCGCGGGGTGTTTACTCCGTGGGTTTTGGCCGAGGCCGACGGGTTGCGCGAAAGAACCGGTGCAGGCGTGTGTGGCGTCCTTAAGCTTTGTTCGCGAACGTTTGGAAAGGATCAAGCTTGGCAGACGCCGACCTTCCAGCCCCGTCGGCGTGGTTAAGCTGAGCGCAGAGCAGTTCCTGGAGCTGGGTTATTGGCCACGGCTTAGGAAGGAACTCCGCACCTGGCGGCAACACTCTCCCTGCAAATTCGTAGTATCCGCTCATGACAATGATGCGCGTCTGAGGTTTTTGCTGGCTTGCCATCCAGGCAAGATCAACCCCATTGAATAAACCAGGTGTTTGTACATCCGTTATCAGCAGCGTCCAATCTTGCTTCCTCAACGCCTCATTGCCGTCATCGGCAGTCGCCACCGCTGTCACCATGGCTCCCCAGTCTTCTAGGTACAGGCTTAGAAGCTCTCGGATCATGGGTTCGTCCTCCACGATGAGAACAGTTGGGCGGATTATCTTCGCAGCGGAATGCAGCTCTTTCATACGGGTACTCGGACATGCGGCTGCAGGAAGGGAGGGACATCCAGGTCTGCTTGCTTTCTTCCAGCAAGACGTAGCAGCGCGCCATCACTACGACATCGCCAGCGTTCAAGAAATTCACTCCAACTAGAGTCAGTGCCATCCATTTCCATCCGTGAGCGGAACTGTAACGGGGCGACCCTCTGGAAACATCGACGCCGCTGACACCGCTTTACTGAACCTCTGGAATCTTCGTGACTCAACCCTCCATCAGCGTGTGAGGCCTCCTGATGCGAACGCTCGAGAAAAACCTGTCTGCCGCCCAACTGCTGAAGCTCAATTGTCTGGCGGTTTGGTATCGGGTGCTTGAAGACAGGGCATTGCGCATGGACTCGCCTGACGACTATCACGAGGAACTGCTTCGCCAGGCCGATGAGATGGATCGTCGAGGGATTATCTGCTGGCAGGAATGGCGCGATCTTCGTCTGGAGGCTGACGCTGCTTACTTGAGAGCGGTAGCAGGGGAGGACTATCGCCATGTTAATCCCACGAGTTCGTTAGCAAAGTAGGGATCGAACGTGATCTCGCAATGAAACCACGCTCATTCCTCTGTAAGCAGACCTTCTCTATCTATCCCCGCGTCGTGAATGTGTGAGGCTAAAACCCAAAAGGATTCCCAGCACCGCTGCGCCGATCAGCAGCGGCGTTTTATCTTTTGGCTTCCTCCAACCTCCGTCGATACCCCTCCTGCCACTCGGAGGCTCAAAGAGGTTGCCTGACGATGCTTCGGCTATGGGGCTGCGATTTATCCCCCAGCGCGTCAGCCTCCCTGACAACAGTGGCAGGTTTGGTATCAGGTAGCTGGCCAAATGTGCGAGGCGCGCCGCAGCGCCAACCGTGGTGTGAGCCCGAGGCGAGATTGCGCAGGCCACCATAGCCTTCGCCACCCTTTCGGGATCGTACACGGGGCCTGGCGGTGTCAGCGCATGCCCGGTGTAATTACCGCCGTCTCGGAAGCCTGGTGTGTCCATGACTGCTGGATAGATATCGCAAACATGGATGTTGGGAAACTCAGTCAATTCGCCCCGTAATGCCTCGGTCAGTCCACGCAAGCCGAATTTGCTCGCCGAATAAGCGGCGGCGTAGGGCTGGGCCACCCAGCTGCCCAGCGACAGCGTGTTGATCAGAATGCCGCTGCCCTGTGCCTTGAAGAAGGGAAGGGCGACGTAGGCACCTCGCAGGTAACCGATCAGGTCAGTCTGGATGACCTGCTCGTGCGCCTCCAACGGCGTTTCGTCGAAATTGCCGACCGCGCCGACCCCGGCATTGTTGACCCAGATATCGATCCGTCCATGTCCAAAGTCTGCGGCCTGAGCGGCCAGCGCTTGAACCTGGTCGCTGTGGGTGACGTCGGTCGTGATCGCTATGGCATCCGTACCGCAATCGGTGCACTCATCCAGCACGTCGAACAACGCCTCTTCATCGCGTGCGGCGAGTACCAGGCGAGCACCTTTGCACGCAAAGGCATGCGCGGCGGCTCGGCCTATGCCGCTGGATGCGCCGGTGATGACCACGACCTTGCCGCGCAGAGGCCCTTTGAGCGGAGCGCCACGGTCAGGCGCTTCTCGTTGCGCACCCGAGGCGCTGGGGTCAAGGGGGGCAACGGTTTCGCTGGCCTCGATCCGCGAGAGCTCAAGGGAGGTGCCATCGATCAGGGTCAACGTCAGCCCTTCGACCGTGCCTGCCTCCCGGTTTGGAAATACGGGCTCACCTTCGGCATCCAGGCTGTCGTAGATGAAGCGCGTACCTTCGAGCCAGCCCACGGCGGTGAGAAGCTCAGGGCCCAGGTAATATTTCCCGTCTTGAAAAAAGCCTGGAAACTGATGAGCGCGCTCCACGTTTTCCACGCGATAGCGTTCGCCTGATTTCATGCCTGTCGCTTGATTGATCATGTTGAAACCCCTGTAAGTGGAGCTCGGAGATGTCAGCCTTTGCTGTGCTCGTCGGAAGTGGGCCCGGTACCTCGCTTGATACCGCGCGGGCCAGCAACGCCCCAGATACCTAGGCCAACTACCGGTAGCGCGACGATCAGCAGGGCCCAGGCCGCTTTGACTGCATCTGACTTGTCGCTTCTGAAGACGCTGACGATGGCCCACAGATCGATGAGTAAAAGGATTGCCGCCACGGCAATCCAGAAATAGCTGGCGAGACCGTTCATGTGCTTGCCTCCTTTACACGTAGTCAGGGCCCAAGGTGCCCGCTGCCGCGCCTGGCACGAGGATGACCTTGCGACAGTTGTCCTGCTTCTGATCGAACATCTTGTAGCCCATGGCCGCTTCTTCGAGTGCAAGGCGGTGGGTGACGATCAGCTCTGGTTGCAGGCGTCCTGCTTCGATGTGTTCAAGAAGTTCAGGCAAGTATTTCTGCACATGGGTCTGGCCCATCTTGAAGGTGAGGCCTTTGTCGAACGCATCGCCGAACATGAACCCGTGAATGAAGCCCGCGTACACACCGGGGACACTCACGATGCCGCCACGCCGCACGGCAGCAATGCTCTGGCGCAATGCCTTGCCACTGCTGCCTTCAATCTTCAGGGCCGTCATCACCGTTTCCGCAGTGCTGCCCTTGGCCTCGAACCCGACCGCGTCGATCACCGCATCGACCCCTCGCATGCCAGGTGTCTGGCGGATGATGCTGTCGGCTGGATCGTCGTCCTGCTCGAAATTGATCGGTATTACGCCATAAGCCTCGCGGGCATAGGCCAGGCGGTAGTCGTTGTCATCGACCATGAAGATGGTCTGTGCCCCGAGCATTCGCGCACAGGCGGCACTCAGCAAGCCCACCGGCCCGGCGCCGTAGATCGCCACCGATGAGCCCTGGCCTATTTCGGCATTGATGACTGCCTGCCAAGCGGTGGGCAGAATGTCCGAGAGGAACAGCACCTTGTCATCGGCCAGGTCGGTGGGCACTTTGAATGGGCCTACGTTGCCCTTGGGCACCCTGACGTAATCCGCTTGGCCGCCAGGGATACCGCCATAGAGATGGCTATACCCGAACAATGCGGCGCCCGGTGGAATGCCTTTCTTGTTGATGATCGAGCCACGACCTGTGTTGGTGGTTTCGCAGGCAGCGAACAGATCGTGCTGACAGAAGAAGCAGCTGCCGCACGCGATCACAAAGGGAATCACTACGCGGTCGCCGACCTGCAGATTGGTGACGGCACTGCCGGTATCTTCGACGATGCCCATGAATTCATGACCGAAGATATCGCCCGCTTCGGTTTCGGGAATTTTGCCTCGGTAAAGATGCAAGTCGGAGCCGCAAATGGCTGTGGCGGTGACCCGGAGGATGATGTCGTCTTCTTGCTCGATGATGGGATCAGGAACGTTATCGACCCTGACATCGTTTGCGCCGTGGTAGGTCAGTGCTCTCATGGTGTTCTCTCCTGCAGCCGCAAAAAAATCCTTGGGTATGCAGGGGAAGCTCTGAAGAGTGGCAAAGTTCAGAGCAACCTGTTCAATGGTGACCTTGACGTTCGGCGAGGACGTACCTCGGCCATTCGTTCGACTACTTCGTCTTGAAGGAACACGATGATAATGGATGCCCCTCAGTTAAGAGGTGGCCAGAAAACCACGTCCTAGGATATGAACTAAGACCGCAAGTGATCAGTGGTTGAAGACATCCAAGCGCAAGACTAATGAGGGAATGAGGAGAGGTAGGGGAATCTTGCGACCACTTTGCAAATGGTAGGCACTATACTTTGGGATGTTCCTCAGGGATCAATATGATGGCGTTTCACAATCGTAGCCCTTTGTTCCAGCTTCCCGAAGCCTAACCCACCATATTGCTAGTGCCGCTTGGCTTCCCGTGATGGAGCCCATTGCAGCACTGGACTTCGACGCCCTGAAGCCGTCCTTCTCAGCTCACGATAAGACTCGAGACCCACGATGAAACCGACTACAAAGCGACCAACATCCATGCCGGAGCGAGAAGGCATCTTGCCTAGCCACCTGCGGTTCCCGGTGGTCGGTATAGGTGCATCGGCGGGCGGTCTGGCGGCGCTGAAGACATTCTTCGAGCAGATGCCTGCAGACAGTGGAATGTCGTTTGTCATTATTCTGCATTTGTCGCCAGACCACGAAAGCGTGGCCGACAAGATTATCCAGGCCTGTACGTCGATGCCTGTAATGCAGGTAACGGATACCGCACCCATTGAGCAGAACAGCGTTTATGTGATCTCGCCGGCCAGTCAATTGGCCATGAATGATGGCTATCTGAAGGTCACACCTGCTAATCGTCCGGCGGGAAGCCACGTCGCCATCGATCTCTTCTTCCGTGATCTGGCAGATGTTCACAAGGAATTCGCATTTTGTCTTGTGCTCACCGGCACGGGAAGCGACGGGGCCGTGGGCCTTTCTCGTATTAAAGAGCAGGGTGGGATCACCATCGTGCAAAGTCCCAACGACGCAGAATTCGATGGGATGCCTTTGGCAGCGATAGCAACGGGTATGGTCGACGCCGTCCTACCTATCGCAGAAATCCCTCACAAACTTCTCGAGATATGGCGCAATACCAGAGCCATCAAAATCCCAGCACCACATGATATGAAGGTCGCCTCGTCCTCTCCAGAGCTAGAGCGTGAGGTTGCAGAGCGGGTTCTGCTGGATATCCTGCTGCTCTTGCGAACCCGCACCGGGCATGATTTCAAACACTACAAGCGAGCGACGGTACTCCGGCGTATCGAACGGCGCCTGCAGGTGACGGCTCAGCCCGATCTGCCCGCGTACTACCAGTATCTGGAAAGCACACCTGACGAAGCCAAGCAGTTGCTGGGCGACATGCTGATCGGTGTGACCAACTTCTTCCGTGACCGAGAGGCCTTCGAGGCACTTGAGCGCCACGTGCTGAGCCCGTTGATGTCCACAGGCGAGGATAAAGCTCGCCCAGATGAGGTGCGCATCTGGTCTGCTGGATGTTCGACAGGCGAGGAGGCATACAGCCTGACAATCCTGTGTACCGAGCATCAGAAACTTGAGGCCAACCCGGTCAAAGTCCAGGTATTTGCCACGGATATCGACGAGCGCGCCATTGCGGTCGGTCGGACTGGTGCGTACCCGGAAGCGATCATCACCGACGTGCCACCCACGCGTCTGCGACAATATTTCCTCAAAGAAGGTGAGCACTACCGCGTCCGTAAGGAAGTCCGCGAGAAGGTCTTGTTTGCCAAGCACAGCCTGCTGTCCGACCCGCCATTCTCACAAATCGACCTCATCGTCTGCCGCAACCTGCTGATCTACCTGGATCGCGACATCCAGCGAGAAATGCTGCAGATGTTCCATTTTGCCCTCAAGCCGGGCGGTTATCTGTTCATGGGCTCGTCCGAGTCCGCCGATGCCTGCCCAGACCTGTTCACACCGGTCGACAAGCGCAACCGGATTTTCCGTGCGCGAGCGGGCGCCAATATCAACCGCCGGGCATCTTCTATGCCTCGTGGCGGCTTTGCACTGTCCAGCCTTGCCGCGCCGCCGCCCATGCTGCCGCCCACGCGCAAATTTTCGTACGCCGATATCCATCAGCGGGCGATGGCCGAGCAGATGCCGCCGAGCATGATTGTCGACCCCAATGGCGACATCCTGCACATGAACGAGGGGGCTGGCAGATTCTTGCGTTACGTCACGGGGGAAGTTGGACGAAACGTCCTGGTGCTGATCATGCCGCAGTTGCGCCTGGAGCTTCGCACCACGCTGTACCAGGCCCAGCAAAGTGGTAAAGCCACGCTGTCCCGCAAGATCCGGGTGAACGATCCTGAAGGCGACTACCTGGTCGATATCACGGCGCGTCCCTTCAAAGACGAAGCTACCGATCAGGATGTGCGTACCATCGTGTTCAACGTCACGTGCATCGAGCCCGGCGCCGATCTGCTCGACCTGGATTTGCAAACCGAGAACAAGGTGCTGGCCAGCCTGGAGAACGAGCTGCAGCGAACCAAGACTCACCTGCAGGAAACCATCGAACAATCGGAGGTCTCGAGCGAAGAACTCAAGGCGTCGAACGAGGAAATGCAGGCCATCAACGAGGAGTTGCGCTCCGCGACGGAAGAGCTGGAAACCAGCAAGGAAGAGCTTCAGTCGATCAACGAAGAGCTGCTCACGGTCAACTACGAGCTCAAGACCAAGGTCGAAGAAACCGACAAGATCAACGACTACCTGGCGAACCTCATTGCCTCCACGGATATCGCCACGGTGTTCGTTGATCGCAATATGCATATCCGCTGGTTCACGCCACGCGCCAAGGAGATTTTCAGCATGCTCCCGGTAGATACCGGGCGCTCGCTGTTGGACATCACCCATCGCCTCAATTATCCGGAGTTGGCCGAAGACGCTTCTTCCGTATACGAATCGCTGACCATGCTAGAGCGGGAAGTCAGCAGCGCCGATGGCCGCTGGTACATTGCCCGCCTTCTTCCGTACCGCTCCAGCGAAGACCATATCGATGGCACGGTGTTGACATTCATCGATATCACCAAGCGTCGCGAGGCCGAGGAAGATCTGCGCCTGGGGCAGGAACGCATGCGCCTGGTCGCCGAAAGTACCCACGATTTCGCCATCATCATCCTGGATGAGCACGGCAAGATCACGGACTGGAACACCGGTGCTCAGCTGATCTTCGGTTACACCGCTGAAGAGGTCATCGGCTCCTCCCACGAGCTGATTTTCTCCGCTGAAGACCGCAGCGCGGGTGTCCCCCAGACCGAGATGCGTCATGCCCGTGAGCATGGGCGCGGAGAGGATGAACGTTGGCACGTGCGCAAGGACGGTAGTCGGTTCTTCTGCAGTGGAGAAATCGCGTTGCTGCGTGCCGAAAGCGCTCTTGGTTACGTGAAGATCGCTCGTGACTTGACGGGGCATAAACGGCTGCACGATGAGCAGAGCAGAAAGCTTGCCGAGACACAGAGCACCATCCACATGAAGGATGAATTCTTTGCCATCATGTCCCATGAGCTCAAGCACCCGCTCAACCTGATTCAACTGAACGCAGAAATTCTTCGAAGGCTCCCTTCCGTTCGCAACACCGAGAATGCCAGCAAGGCGGTCGGCGCCATTGGCGAGGCTGTTACAAGCCAGGCTCGAATTATCGATGACTTGCTCGATGTCGCTCGCATTCGTACCGGCAAACTGAAGTTGAAGACCCGCTTGCTCGATATCGGTGCCATGCTGAATGAAATCCATTCAATCGTTATCGACGAGTATCCCAACGCAGAGATCACCCTAGAGAAACCGAGCGCGGAAGTGCCGGCGATGATTATCGACGGCGACCCGACCCGCCTGGAACAGGTGATCTGGAACCTTCTGCAAAATGCGCTGAAGTTCAGCGGTGAAGCGGCCAAGGTACGTATTGTGCTCAGCAAGGCGGACAAGCACGCCCACATCGATATCATCGACAACGGTGTAGGATTGCCTACTGCCGAACTTGAAAACGTGTTCGACCTGTTCAAGCAGGCCAGACCCAAGCATGCCACCCACCAGCGAGACGGCCTGGGTATCGGCCTGTCGCTGGTTCGCCAGCTGGTACAGGCGCATGGGGGCTCCGTCGTTGCCCGATCTGCGGGTATCGGTCATGGCTGTACGTTCAGTGTCTCGCTGCCGCTTTCTCAGGAGCTGATCAAAGAGCCGAAGGATGGGGATGAAGCCGGCGAGCCCCAAGGACGATTGAAGGGTCTCAAAGTCTTGCTGGTCGATGACTCGCCAGAAGTCCTGGAGGTGATGCGTATGCTGCTTGAAATGGAGCGTGCCCAGGTCAAGAGCTACAGCGATCCTGCCCAGGCGCTTGAGCATTCACTCCAGGAGCGCTTCGATGTCATTCTTACCGACATCGGAATGCCGGAGATGGATGGACATGAGCTGATCAGTGCCCTTAGGGCCGGCAAGGTTCATAAGTACACGCCTGCGATTGCACTGAGCGGTTATGGCGTGGCGACGGATCCTCACAAGGGCAAGGACATGCAGTTCGACCGACACCTCACCAAGCCTGTGCAGTATGACGACCTGGTGGGTACCATCGAGTCGCTGTGTAAAAGCGCATCGTCCTGACGTGTATCAGCAAGCCCTTCGCTCTGAACTCTCAGAGCGGGGGGGAGCAGGGCCCATCTATTCGGGCTCCAAGAAGCCTTCTCGTCTGAGTAATTCCATATTCGTTGGCTTTACCGCCACTTGATTGAGTTCTGCGGCAGCGAACCATCGACATTCCACGATTTCGTGTGACGCTCGAGGCTGAATAGACGCCGGGACGGTCATTCGATAGAGCCAGTGCTCCTCCTCTGACAGCACGCTGTGTCCCAGAAACTGGCCGTCGGTAAGTTGTAGGCTAGTTTCTTCACGCAACTCTCGACATGCCGCTTCGAACTGGGTCTCGCCAGGATCAATCTTCCCTCCTGGTAGTGACCACTCAGGGGCTTCCTTGCGCACCATTAGAATTTTGCCGGCTTGCAGGCAAATGACAGTTGAGTGCAGCTCTTTCGATTGGCTCATGACGGCTCCTCCCGTATGAACGGAAGGCCATGCCTGCACACCGAAGTTCACTCCGCTCGGTGAATGGCCTGATGGTTCGTTCCTCCACCCTCAAGAACATAATTCCAAGCGCCTTAATCAACCTGAACCCTGGCGCCGCCCTGATGGTCATCTAAGCGACGCTAGTACGACTTAGGCTCGGAAGGAACCTGCCGTATCCACTCGAGACAACAATAAGGGTCAGAGCATGAAGGGAATGGATACTGCTACAGCTAGACGCAAAGGCATCAAGCTGCGCGCCACTGTGATCTATCGCAAGGACGGAGAAGTCCTTTTTGTACGCAAACGCAACGCCAAGTGGAATCTGCCAGGTGGGCGTGTCGAGCGAGACGAGACACCGCTAGAGGCGGCGATGCGCGAGATGGCTGAGGAAACCGGGCTTGCCTTCGATGAGCTTCGCTACCTCACGATGTACCGCGAGGACAAGGTCATCCACTACCTGTTTGAAGCGCGGAGAACGGATGACAAGCCACGCCCTCGGAATGAGATTGATGCCTGCCGCTGGATAAAGGCCAGGGACGTCTCGAAGCGTCGGGTGCGGCGACCGATCAAGACGATCCTTAAACGCTGTGCCTGATAGGTTCAATTTTCCGTTGGTTACGAAACCTGTGTTGAGAGGCCTCTCCATTGGCGGGTGCTGGCCTTGGACGGGTTTTCTTCGACAGTGGCGGTAGCAGTTTCTGCAGTTTCTTCAGCTCAACCTCTGTCTAGGCCAGCCGCCTGCTCCTTGCTGATTTTTTGGCGCGCGCAGGGTGGCGGATCTTTTCAGAATGTAACGTGCACAAAACCGCTCTATTTCAGCACTTTTCATTGACCTAGCCCCTCACGGGAGGGGCCCGACTCAAGGCGAAATCCCTAACTCCTCCCGCGATTCATTGCCGGTGTCATTGAATGGTCGCGTTCATCGGCTATGGTGAGGGTTCACAACTATAAGCCTAAAGTCGTAGGAGGCCGGTATGCGTATTCGTGGTGATGTTTTTTGGGATTGGGCGGATCCAGTGCTTCATCATCGGTCTCACGGCGAGAACTTAGATGACGGCACTTCAATCGATGTGCAGGTCAGGCTCTCAAGGGTGGGCCAGACTCAGATGTTCATCGGAATCTATGCGGGCTGTGGAATGGCTCGTCATGAAGAGGCCTTCGACTCTCGACCAGGCGAGTCCATGACTCGGGCCTTAGCCTGGGGCGTGGAACGGGCAAGGCGCTTGGCGACAGATCAGCAGCCTGCAGTGAAACAGGTTGCGTAGCTTTTACAAGCACAGGATCTCAACGGCGGTCGTTGTCAACAGGTAACACCGACCGCTGTTCTCAAAGCAACTCACTTGGACTTCACTCTAATTTTTCCAGAAGCCAAGCCCATCCAGCGGCGGTGGGGTCAGCTGGTCTCTCAGCGTCGTCCAACGCTTTCAAGGCGTTGAACTGGAACTCCGCTCGGATGCGCAGTTTCTCAAGATCCGTACAACAGCTGTCTGATAGTCCCCTTTCATAGGCTCGCAGCGATCTCATGGCCTGGCTGCAGGCGTTCAGCTGTGCCGTTATTCGAATCGAGTCCGCCTTAGTCATTTTCAGATGCCTCCAGAGGACTAAGCGATTCGGGTTCAGTCCTGTCCACACTAACAGTTACCGGACAAATTTCTCGTTCTCTCGACCCTATACCGACCGGCGGCTACGCCGCTACCTGGCTTCGCTAACAACTTGCAATCTACCTCATTAGCGTCATTGGGTACCCAAAATTCTGGTGTGCAAATAAACATGAGTTAACTTGATGGTTATATATAAAAAGACTAATACTTAGGTCTGCCGGAAGAGGGATCATCATGCAGACACGCTTCGTCGTCGTTCCCGCTGTACCCACGGAAAGAGAGACTTTCCCGCGTCCAATCGGCGTCCCCGGCGCTTCTGGGGCAGGATTCGACCTGTACGATACCCATTGCAAGACACGGCTTGCCTTGAACTGCCCCACGCGTGCCGAGGCGGATTACGAATGTGCTCGTCGTAACGGCCAGAGCAGCGCGAGCGGGTCGAGCAATGCAGAAGCGGGATCAAGGTGCGTGGAACGCGAGTCGAGCCCTGAAGGGCGAGGTTCCAGGTGTGCAGGGCATGGATAATGGGGCGTACTTGCACCCGGGCGATCATTCCCGAAACGACCTCAGGGTTATGCCCGGACAGGCGTCCGGAACGCGTTTTCGAACGTGCTGGTCATCACCATAAGGAAGCCCACGTCAACGTTCAGGATGTCGCCCATTCTCCAGGTGCGATCCCTCATGAGCGTCATCAAGCATCGTCCAACCAAGGCAAAGGTAACGATCATCTGTTCTCGCAATGACCAGGTTCTTCTGGTTCGCAGGAGGGGCGCCAAATGGAAGTTTCCAAGCGGTCTGCTTGCGACAGGTGAGGCCCCAATCGTGGCTGCTGCTAGAGAGCTTTGGAAGGCGCTATCGATGCATTGCTCGCATCTGAACGCCGTGGGCACCATTGAGGTTGGCAGTGTTCTCCACCATATCTTCACCACCGATTTTGCTGACGGATGCAGTGTTTCGCTTGGCAGAGGCATTGTCGAGTGTAAGTGGATCGGCTGGGAGGACATGAGCTCAACCATGCTGAAGCCTACAGCCGCTGCTTTGCTGTCACGAGATCTATCAGCGCTTGTCCATCGTGATGAGCCCAGTGCCTCCGAATTGGCATCCAACACAAACTGAACGGCGAGATCATCGAGCCGGTCGGATCGTTAAATGCCATGAAAGAGGACGGTAGCGATGAAAGCGATAACTCGACTGTTCACCTGTTTGGCTCTGGTGGGTGCCTTGGGAGCCACGACAGCATGGGCGGATCAGCCTGGGGCTGATTGGAAGGTAACCAAAGATCAGGCCGAAGCCACCTTGAAAGGTGCCGGCTACACACAGATCACCAAGATCGAGGCCGATGATGGGCATTGGGAAGGTGAGGGCATGAAAGCTGACGGCAAGCAATATGAGTTCCAGGTCGACCCACACGACGGGAAAATCATCAAAGACGAGCTGGATAACTAATCAGGGCGGGTTTGCTCTCTGAGCGGCCCGCGCCTCCTGCGCGGGCTTTTTTCGGCTATCAATTGGGTAAACCAGGCCTATCCGTTTGCCTGGCTCTTTGCTCAGCGGTTGTCTTCCGTCATCCCGCTGTCTTCATCCTGAATAGCTTGCGACCCTTCATCCATGCCTTGCTCCCGGTCAGCTTTACTGCCAGTGGTATGTCCTCCCTGACCCCCGCGTTGACTTGCGCCACCGGCACGCTGAGGATCGTCTTCCTGAAGGTTACTGCCGCTACCTTGCCCTGTTTGTTGATCCTCAGATCTCCCCCCGGACATTTGACCGCCTTTCTGGCCGGCTTCCGATGCCCGCTGAGGATCATTGGCAAAATTGCCGCCCGAGGCTTGGCCGCCTTTATGACCGGCCTCCGAAGCCTTCTCACGGTCGTTTGCAAAATTACCAGGATTGTTTTGTGCGGTGCCGCCTTGCTGACCTGTCTTGTCTTGATCGTTCGCCATGATCTCGCACCTCGTGTGTTCACACAGAGAGCCTGTGTTCTGTTCAGATGCTGAGCGAATTCGGGACGCTCCCTTTACCTTTGAATTAGCTGACCGGGTGCGCGAAAGATCCTGGAGCGCAACGAATCGTGTAATAAAGATTGCTGCATAAGCTTGGGCGGTTGTCCGCGCTCGGTGTACGACTACCCAGCTTCCAAGAGAGGCAGGCGTTGCCGGATGTCGGCGATGAGCCGCCGACCTTCTGCCTCCATCAGATCGCCGTAATTGGCAATGGCGGCACACCCTCGGCACGTTAGGATGGCCTTCTTGTTCAACCTCAGTGGTCTCACAAGGTCTTGCCCACCGCATTTAAGACATCTCAAAGTGACGCTCACCGCTTTGTTCTCCATGAATGCCGATCAGGATCCTTCCCTTGCCGTGTAGTCGCGAAACACGGTGCGGTACATGGAGTGGTGTGGATTGCTGAACGTTCACTTTGAGACCAGGACACAAGGCCGGGCGTTGGGTGATGGCAACTAGCAAGCGGAGCGCGCCGGCCCAAGGATGGGCCATAGGCGTGAGGATGGAAGCCCGATAGGGCCGAGACCGGCAAGCCCGGCTCGGTTTACGACAGCCGTCCCCATAGGGGCACGCCCAAGGCATAGCTACATACGACTGTCTCAAGTGCTATTGGCTGGAGCGGCTGTTGTTATTCGCTGGAGTCGATGCAGCGGGGCGGTGCAGATGCGCGCCGGTTGGATCGTTAATTTGAATGACATTACCGTGCTGCCAGCCATCCGCCTGTGGATCTGCATCAGGAATACGAATGTCAGCCCGCTCGGCTTTGGTTTTCGCAGCATCCACCCCCAAGCGCCGATTGCGCTGTTCGACCATCGCCGGGTCAGCCTGCCCGTCTGCGGTAAAGCCCATCATCAACTGCGGCACACCCACTGGCAGCGCTTTGTCCTGATCGGTATGCCAGGTATGCCATGTCTTCCCATAGGTATGCGCCAGGCGATCCATCAGGACATGCTCAGCAGGTGCTGGAATGCCTGGTGCAATCAGCTGCCCAGAGGAGACCTCATAGCCATGGCTGTGCCACATCGCCTTCTCCTTGGGAGATAATCCGGAAAAAAGCTTCTCGTCGATGATGTACTCGACGCCCATGATCTTCGCACCCTTGGTATTGCCGTCGAATATCACACACTGAATCACATCCTCGTTGAGGATGGAGCAGTAGTGGTGCGCTTCCATTTGCACGTCCGGATGCCCGTTGTAAAAATGGAAGCCATCCAAGTAGGCGTTGATGGCCTCAATCGGCGGCTTCGACTGCAGCGTCGCGGCGCCGGCTTCCAGTAGTTGGGTTTTAGCAGACTCGGGCCTGCCTGGTGACTCCACAGGAGACTTCGTTTCGGGAGCGGAGCAGGCCCACAGCAGAGTGCAGGCGAGGGGAAGGTTTATCGTCTGGAATAGCTGTCGCATGAGGAAGGCTCTGGCTGGTGTCCTTAGAGGACAGCCTTGGCCGATGAAGCGGACAGCCCAACGGACGGATGGCCAGCGTGGATGAGGAATTGCGGGCAAAAGAAAGCCCGCTGCCAGGCGGGTTCTCTCAAACGCTGGTCGCAATGATGGCATTTGGCCTATTTGCGGGATAAGCTCAATGCTTACAAATCAAGGAAGACAAATGAAAAGATTCCTGGCTGCTGTAGGTATCTGCTTTGTACTCGGGGGGTGTGCGACCTCCCACTACACTGCAGGGCGCGACTTCCCATCGGCAAGTGTGGCGAGCATCACCAAAGGAAAGACCACGACGACTGAGCTAAAGGCGCTTTTTGGAGAGCCTTACGCGAAAAGCGCCGTGAGCGAGACCGATGAGAAATGGGTGTACACGTACACGAATGCCTCTGCCCATGCTCAGAGCTATGTGGTGACTATGAAGGTGACCACCACTGGCACGCAGAAGACCCTAGATGTCCTGATCCGCGATGATGTGGTCATCAATTACACCTTCAGTGAAGGCCCCGCACCAGGTAGCAGCACTGCCACCTACTGATGAGGGGGAACTCCTGATTGGACAGAACGTATGCCTATGTTGATGAGTCGGGTAATTCTGACTTAGACACATCCAAGGCTGGGAGCTCTGGCTTCTTCGTAGTGTGCTCCATCCTTGTGGCTGAGAAAGATCTGCGGGACGCCTACCAGCGTGCCGAGGAGCTTCGCCGGCAGCACTTCCAGACAGGTGAAATCAAGTCCAGTAAGGTGCGTGCGAAGGATGCTGACCGGCGCGTCCGCATCTTAACCGACCTGGCGAAGCTTCCGATCAAGCTCTATTTCGTGGTCGTGGACAAGGAGCGCATCTACAAGGACGGGGGACTGCAATTCAAGACCTCGTTCGTAAAGCATATCAACGGATTGCTCTACAGCCGGCTTTTCAGGAACTGCCGCAATCTACAGATGACGGTGGATGAGCATGGCGGAGTTGAGTTCCAGGAGAGTCTGAAGGCCTACGTACAAGATCGCTACGTCGATGATCTCTTCGGGGATGACCATGCGTTCCAGACGAAATCCAGCAGGGATGATGTCCTGATTCAGGTCGCTGATTTTTTCGCGGGGTCTGTAGCCCAGATCTATGAGGAGAAGGCTGTTGGCGATATTGCTGAGGTCTATAAAACGATCCTTCGCGAGCAGACCCTCGGCCTTCTGGAGTGGCCACCCAAGTTCAATTCGCTGCTTGCTCCGCCGATGGATGAGTCCAGCTACGCGGACTACCAGGTGCATCAGGAAGCTCTCCGCCAAGCAGAACTTTTCGTCGAAAAGGCCGGCCAACACCCGGACGAGGACGAACGTCTACAAGTCAGCATCCTGGATTACCTGAGATTTCAGAGTGAGTTCGTCACGAAGGATTACATTCCTACAGCCGCGATCTTGGCCCATCTCGGTGACAAAGGCTTTGGCGATCTCTCGGAGCAGCGGGTCAGATCAAGTGGTATCGCGAAGCTGCGGGACGCCGATGTCATCATCACAAGTACGTCCAAAGGCTACAAAATCCCGCAGACAAGAGCCGATATCAATGACTTTTTGGAGATGGCATCTGGCGTGGTCGTGCCATTGCTTGAGCGTGTCAAAAAGGCCCGTGAGGTCTATAAGCTGAGTAGTCGTGGTGAGTACGATATCATCAAGGTGTCAAGGCTTATGGATCTGGAGAAGCTCTTATCCTCACTTGATGCCTTCGCCCCAGACAAATGATTGATAAGGCCAGGCATAATTTCCTCGTCTCGAGAAGTTTCCAGGCTAGTTAAACCGAACGAAAATCCAGCATCAACGTCCTATTAAAGGACATCGCTCGCGGGATGCTTTAGGATGTTCCGCCTGTTTCCCTTAACTTTGAGGATCGAATATGTCTCGTCTGGCAGAATTTCGTCAGCTTGAACAGCAACTCGCAGCACAACTCGCAGAGCTGGAAGCGCTGAAAGGTAGCTCCGAACTGCAGAAAGAAATCGAATTTGAAACCAAGCTTCGTGACCTGCTTAACAAGTACGGCTACAGCTTGCGTGACATCATCAACATCCTGGATCCCCAGGCTAGCCGTCGCGCCGCCGCTCCTGTTGTTGCAGAGAAAGCCCCACGTCGTGCCCGCCAAGTAAAGCAGTACAAGAATCCGCACAACGGCGAAATCATCGAGACCAAGGGCGGCAATCACAAGCTGCTCAAGGAATGGAAAGCCGAGTACGGCTCTGATGTGGTGGAAGGCTGGCTCGCCCAGTAACACGCTCCACAGATGGTTTGCTAAAGCCCCCTCACGGGGGCTTTTTCTTTGGTGAGCCAGCCACCTGTTACCAGCCCTGTAGCTGATCCGAGGTGCTCGATGGACGATTGCCATCACACAGTTGGCTGGCCGCGATTCCACCTGTTTTCCTAATGGACTAGGCTTTGCTGACGCCTTTGAGAACAGGGTTCGGCCCTTATGAGACTGTCCGATTTTATTGAGAACAGCATGGAGTCCATTCTCCAGGCTTTGGGAGAACTACGCTCGTTCGGTTGAAACAGACCTGCCGAAGCAGGACTCTGTGGGTTTGCGAGACCATGCCGAGAAGATGCTGCGCACTGTCGCAGCTGACATGAGAACGCCCCAGACCAGGTACGAGCAAACCGAGAAGGCACAGGGGAGAGGGCCCAGAGAGTCCAGCGATACAGCAGCGGAAATTCACGCGGTTGCTCGTCTGGTAACTGGATTTTCAATGGATCAGATGGTGTCCGAATACAGGGCGCTTCGTGCAAGTGTCTTGTCGCTGTGGCTGAACCAGGAAACGCTCGGCCAGGCCGATCACATCCGAGACATGATCCGGTTCAACGAGGCCATTGACCAAGCACTGGCAGAATCAATAGCCGCGTATGGATCGGCAGTCGAGTCGACGCGAAAAATGGTACTCGCCGTGCTTGGTCATGATTTGAGATCTCCTCTGAGCGCCATTCTCATGGCAGGAGATATGATCCAGCGGCAGGCGGGTCTAGATGACAAGGGCAAGGTACTAGCTTCCCTGGTCTCTACCAGCGCACGCCGGGCAAACGTCATGATCAACGATCTGCTGGATCTCGCCCGCTGCAATCTGGGTACTGGCATTCCGGTGGACTTGCGGAGGGTCGAGTTGAACTCGATCTGCCGTGCTGTGATTGACGAGCTTCGCACGGCGTTCCCGCAGGCCAAGATCTTCCTGGAGGAGCAGGCTCACATCATTGGTCAATTCGACCCTGACCGTATTTCCCAGGTGTTCTCCAACCTGATAGGTAACGCTCTGAGACATGGTGATGCAACGGCTCCCATCAAGGTGACGGTAGCCAGTGCGCATGGTGTCCCACGGGTTAGCGTTCAGAATTCTGGCGAGCCTATTCCTGCCGAGGTGATGCCGTATCTCTTCAAACCGGAGGGGAGGTATTCAAGCTATTCAGCCGGGGAGCGCGGGTCTGCGGCAGGGCTTGGTCTCGGTCTGTTCATCGCTTCGGAAATCGTCGCAAGCCACGGTGGCCGAATTGAGGTCGAGTCGTCTGCTGAGGACGGGACGACATTCGAGGTAGTTCTGCTCTCTTCAGCTGGGTGATCACTCATCGCCTGGGGTTTGGGCATATGGCCTTGTTTGTAGAGGGTTCCAACCAACTGTCTGAATGAGGGCAGCCAATCTCCTGGCGGGTTGAAACGTCATCATCCCGCGCTATGGTTGATGGACTATAAGACTAAAGTCGTAGGAGGGCGGCATGCGTATACGCGGTGAGGTTTTTTGGGCTTGGGCCGATCCTGTGCTTCATCACCGGAGCCATGACGAGGAGCTGGATGACGGCACCTCGATTGATGTCCAGGTGAGGCTTTCCCGAACTGGCCAAACACAGATGTTCATCGGTGTGTATGCGGGCTGTGGCATGGCTCTTCACGAAGAGGCATTCGACTCTCGGCCAGGTGAGTCGATGACTCGGGCCTTGGCCTGGGGAGTGGGGCGTGCAAGACGACTCGCGACCGATCAGCGGCCTGCTGTGCAGCAGGTGGCATAGACGTCAAAATCAGCAATCCGGTGGTCGCTGTGCACAGATGCCAGTGATCACGCATTCTTGGGCCGCCCTGCGATGAGGGTAATTGCGGGCAAAAGAAAGCCCGCTGCTAGGCGGGCAAGATCTATCACACGTAGGGATATCTAACGCTCCCATACTGCATGTGAAAAAGCCGTGAAGACTATTGGAAGCGACTGGCTACTACCCACCGTTTGAGTGAATCCAAGATGTGTAAGCTGAAACCAGGCTCTGCGGAATGCTTGGTAAACCCTGCTCAAGCTCTGCCAGTTTTGATGGACTACCTACCCAGTCGGTGACCCAGGTGATCAATCTCAATCGGGATGCGGGGCACGGCGCGACCTGTTGCTCAAGCACATCCGCGATACGGGCCAAACGCTCGATGCTGTCGTCGAGTTGGGTAATCTGATCCATGACTCCGCTCCTTGGGTGATAGCCCGAACATAACACGTTGAAATCGACGCCATCGAAGCGTGACAAATCTCGACCCTACACTCCCCACTGCGGCGTAACGTTCCGTCACCTGGAACAATCTTTCGATTTGGGCGAGGCATCGCCACTCCCAATGAAAACCTGCCAGGTTACAGCGACTGATCCGTTCTCATCGGAGGCGCATTTCGTCCGCAGTAACTATGCAGCCGGGCATTTTCCTAATACTGTATGCACATACAGCATTGGAGGATGCCGCCATGACAGGCACCAATCTGCCCGTAATGTCGATCCAAGAGTGGCGGCAGCTGCTCAACGACACCGAGGCTCTGCTCATCGCACCTAAGAAACATCACAGGGAGCTTCTGCATCACGCATATGCGCTACGTGATGCCCATTCCGTAGACTCAGGAACCTTGGCTGACATGTTGGAGCTCGCTGATGAAGCGTTGATGTACGCCCACTCCGTCCAAGCTGATCAGCAGTGGTAGGCTAAACACACGCCTTGATGGCATGGCATCGCGTGGGATAGCAATGGTGAAAGGGAGAGGTCGTGAAAAGAGATCTGAGCAAGGTACTCATGCCTGACCACCCCCTTTACACCGAGGCTGTGGAAGCGCTCAAGCTGTACCTCCAAGCCCAGGCTGATGGGGTGGCTGGAGCGGAGTTGGAGCGCCTCAAGCTGATGGCCGAACATCGCTTTCAAGCCGTCACTGATTACCAGCTCCGAGCCCTTGGCGGCCCGGCAGAGCAAGGCCATTAGCACCTGACCTTCCGAGCTAGTCGAGTTCTATCCAAGGGTTGGACTAGAAAACATGCCGGCGATGATCCTGGCATCAAGAAGAGCATGATGCGGCAGCTCTTCTCCATCGTCTGTCGGAAACAGTGTGGTCGCATCAGTCGGACGATTTCGGACATTTCGAGGCCAGCGCCCAGCGTCGTAAGCGAGCTCGCAAAACAGCTCCCAGTCATAGATAGGTGCGTCTGTGACTACCTCGAGCTCTTCGTCATAAGTTGCCAAGAACCGTAGGAGCGCTGACCTGGCCTCCATCACCGGCATGGCGTACTCACCGCCCCAGAGCTGTGGCAGCACAATCTCCTTCACGAAATCGCTGCAGTCTTCCAGTCGCCAAGAGTCGAGCAGTTCGACATAAAATTCCCGGCCATCCTCGGCGACCAGCGCCAAGGAAATCAGCTTCGCCTGTGCGGTGAGCTGAGTGAATTCGCAGTCCAGAAAGAGCCTCACATTTGAATCTCCATCATGCCTAGAAATCGCCTAACACTCGCACAGGAAGGCCAGCTTTGGGAAATTGCACTCAACCACTTTGGCCCTGAGCAACTGCTTCAAATTGTCGTTGAGCTTTGGGGGGCACTCGAATTTCCGCAGCGAACGGCAGTGGATCACCTTTCTACGGCTACGTTGAACCCTCAGGTGCTGAATATAGTGAGTATTGCCCAGACCAGAGTAGGTGCGTTCGTCCCCCTTCGTGAGGCGGTACCAGGGACGGTGACTCTGTACTCACGCCACGCCAGTGATCTGGCTGATGGGCTTCTGGCTCGACTGCCGCTAACGCAGCTCACGAGAAAGCTGAGGGGAGATCGCCTCGATGATGACTTGGGCATGTAAGCTGATATTGGTGACGGAGGAGGGGCGGGACGTGGTGATTCGTCATCGACTGCGCAGCCTGGAAATCTTGTGGCAGCGAGCGTTGGCTCTGCGCACTTGGCTGTCGGGCCTCGACCTTGAGAAATTCGGTATGACCTGGAATGTCGAGATGGAGTGCCTGGATACACCCCGTGACAGCCGGCAGGATGGGTGCTGAAAATGAAGAGAACGATCTTGGGAGTGGCTGAGGTCGGAGAGCCGCTTTTGCAGCAAGCCCTCCAGGCCATCCGTGCCTATCACGCAGCGCAGGCCGAAGGTCGGCCTGATGCTGAAATCGAGCGCCTTCGGCTTGAGGCTGAACACGTGTACCAAACTGTTATTGACTATCAGCTCTTTAAGGCCGGGTCGCTCGATGAGCCTGTACATTGAGCGTGGTAACGCTTAAAAAATCGTGGGGGACTTTTAATGAGCTCCAAAGTCTTTGTTGGTGATTACAGTTTTTTCTTTCTTTTTTTCTCAACATCTCTTTCATGTTTTGATATGTAGATCCTAGGGGTGAGCCCATGGTTTCTAACTAATTTGTGCCAAGACTCTACGGCTAAAAGGAACTGGATGGAATTCACGTCGGTAATTTTTTCTACGTCGTCTTCAAATACGAACCAAAGGGCTGCACTGTGAAGCTCATTATCAAACTTTATTGTCTTGTTTTTTATTAGTGTGATGGCGTCCCGGGATTGCTCGATGTTGTAGATTAGCTCGGGCTTTTTCTTGGAGATTTTTACTGAGATGATTTCTCCTTTATTGTAAAGGTCGGCGACTTCTACTTGGTAGTTTCGCCTTTTTTGTTCAAGGGACTTAATGTCTGTCAGAACCCGGTCTAAGAGTTGGTAGTCCCGGTCATTACATATTTTTTGATTAAAATAAGCCTCTCGATAGTCAATCTTGTCATCTTCAGGCTTCGCATTTTTCCGCTTCTCTGTTTGCCAGGCAATGAACGCAGATTCGATCAGAGGCTCCTCCAGCTTGATTTCAATACTGCCTAGAGATCGTTTTAAATAAGTCATAAATGTTTGATTGAAGACGAACCACTCACCATTTTTAAGGAAGTATTGTTGGTCTTCGTACTCAATCGGGCAGTCAAGAATCTCCTTGAGAGGGCGTGTGAAACGGCCAGAGTCTTCGTTTTTAAATTGAACGGAAATACTATTAATGTCAGTGATGTCAGGGTGGTTGCTCAAGAATTTCGAGATAGCCTGGATATCAATGGTATTGCCTAGAGCCTGTCGATGATTGCCCTTGTCTACTTTTGCTTTGATTTCATAGTCGTAATCATGGAAGCTGAAGCATATGGCTATTCCGTGAACATGAAACTCTTCAATGAGAACTTGCCCGTCCGCGTTTTTTAGGTGATTGAGTAATAAGTTATCAAGTTCGCTTGCTGCTTCGGCGCCTACAGATTCAAGCTTGGGTAAATGGATGATTTTTTCACCGCGAAAACTCTCATCAATCTGTTGAAAGATTGCCGACAATTCTAATGGTTGTTTATCCATGTCCATCTGGATGGAGTCGGCAAAAATTATGTTTCGCTCGCCCCAAATTTCCTTGTTGGCGGCTTTGAGTTTCAAGTGATCGACAGATTCGCCAGCTTCATAGCTATCTATCTGAAAGCGCTGATACGAAGACACATCTTGACGCTTTGTACCTGTGAAGTAGCGGCTTTTTTTTAGCAGGATTGAGTTTTCATCCGCAACGCGTATCGCAAGATCAATCCCGAAATCTAGGTGAATGAATTTGGAGAGATAAAAGTGAGACTTCCCCAGGCTCACTGCATAGATTTGCTCTTCGTTTTCTAAGTTTTGGCATAATAGCATACCAAAATTAAAGGTGTTTTTTGGTTCTTTCACGTTGTCGTTGAAGAACTCTCTGTATGTGTTCCACCACCAGACGTCATTGCCTTTAATGTTTTCAGAAAAATAGAATGTCTTAGAGTAATTTGGGGTGGGAAGTGTCTTCTGTTCGACCAGGCCTACGGACTTAAGCTTGTCCTTTAGTTCTTTGATTTTGTGGTGTTTAACTTTGTAAATGTTGTATGTGTTTGGCATGTTGTTTCCATTCGGTGATGGCCTGATCCGATTAAGAAATTGCCATTTGCCAGCATGGAGCGCAATACCCTAATTTTTACAAGGATATTCCTCAGTAAAATCAGATGCTTAGAAGGCTTCAGCCACCTCCTTGCTGCGTTCCGATTTAGCCAGCATGACGCCTCCAGCAGCGAGACGATGGACAGGCGTACCAGATTTGGAGCTGGCGGTGACAGGTGCGTATAAATAAACGAATATCGTGTACCTTGGTAGTTGAAACTTTAGGGAGAGCCTCGTGAACGTGGGCGAGTTGATCGAAGAGCTGCGAAAGTACGACCCTGACCTACCCGTTCTGATACCTCGTTCGGACTGCTCAGCGCTGGAAGACGCTGTTGCGTGTTATCCGGATGTAGTCCGCGAAGGGCAAATCATGGGCTACGAGTCGCTGAGCTGGTTCCCTGGGGAACCTGAAGATCCTGGGACTGAAAAGCACCGGGTCATCGTCATCGACACCTCCCTGCCTCTCCCGACGTAAGAAAATGACCATGAAGCGGAAGCGGGTGGGATACCTGCGGGGTGGGGCTTTCGGTAGCAAGGTTCTGTAAATGCATCTGGAACCGGCCAGTCGATGGGGGCTTGTTCACTGAAGGAGTACAAATGTGCTCCGATGCTTAATCAGGTGGACAAACCTTACATACTGGCTTGCCGAGCCTGGTGACCACTAACGTCTCGCCTTGCTGGACGAGCTTCATGATCCTACGCCACCGGCGCCGAGCTTGGCTCTTGCTCATGACCAGCTCCATTCCATCCCCCAAAGAACAGTCGACTAACAAAGTTCTAGTCTGCTTGCCGGCAAGCTTTCTGCAAAGCTCTGCCGCGTTTGAGCAAAGACGCAACGTCTCCCGTAATGTTCCCAAAATGGAACATTAATGGCGTGTTGATGGGTTAATGTCCCCAAATGGGATCATTATGAATAGCGATGATCTGCCGTTTTTTTGAGAGTACACCAGCTCACAGCTTGGTAGGTGAGCCTCCGGAAACAACGCAAGGTCATGATCATGCCTCTCGTGATCCTAGCCTGTGTAACGTACTTTTCGGAATGTAACGTCGTCGCTGTTACATTCCAAAAAGTACGTTACAACGACCATTTCTAGGCAATTTGGCGCATGTGGGCGCATGCAACCACGAGTACCTCGCCCAAATGTTCTGGCCACCGAGCTATTGTTAGGTGTAGAGGCGGGCTTCAGCATTTCGAACTGCACACCTCCGGTAAGTGGAGCGCGCGCCCAGAGTCGTGAGTGGAAACGAGTCCGAGGATTTATGAGCCGAGATGTCCAAGAAACGCTGCACAGCAGTGCTGCTGATGGCGACCTGCATCTTCTCGAGGTTGCAAGACGGAAGGCTCTCTGGGCACTCGCTCACCTGATGCCCGGCGATCCACGTGCTGACGCTGTAATCCAAGCCCTAGACGACATTAAGTGCCAAGAGCAATTCCTACCCATCTACAGACAGGCCCTGGGCGCTGATGAGGTTGTGAATCTCGTGCCCACGGAGTCGCACCGTATTGGCATGGCCATCGTTCGAGATGAAAACATCCCACAGCCGTGGCGAGAACGATTCGAATGCGCGAGCCGAGGCTCGACCCGAGTAGCTGAAGGCGCCTACCTAGAGAACTGGCAGAAGTTCGTGTCGGAGTGGAAGGCAGAAATGGCCCATGTGGAATGCCATAGAAACGCGCAGCAGACTTAGCCTGTCATCATCGAAGCTAGGCTTGTCTAGGAAGTGGGGAGGGGCATAGATATATACCTGCCAAGCGGAGCGCGGAGGCCTTGTGCCGGAGGCGCGAGGATGGCAGCCCGAAAGGGACGAGACCGGGCTTCAGCCTGGGCTCGGTTTACGCCAGCCGGCCCAGCGGGCGCGCCCAACCCATCAGGCTCAAATGGCCCTTTCGTGAGCTTCTAGCGCAGCCGCAAGCGTAGGGTGCCACTCTAGAGGCAACTCGCCGGACGTGCCCATCACCTTCTGTGCAACCTGCCGCTGAACGTCGTCTGGGGCTGATACCGTGTCCTCCGCTGAGTAGTAGCGGGCAGACGCAACGCAAAAACCTCGAGCATCAAGCGCCTGCAGGCACACGTACCGAATGGCAGCCTGGTCGCTCAAGCCACGCCAGGAGATTACTTCCACACATGCCCCGGACACATGACCAGTGCCGAAGGAGGGCGTATCTCGATGCTTCGGGTCAACCAGGTGGCTGAGCTCCTGCCGGCGAGCAATTACGTAATCCCTGATCTCCTCAGGATCCATCGAGACGCCACCGTGATCCGTCACTGTGTAGTTTTTTAGTCCATTCACCGCCTCGATAAACTCCCGCTCCCGCTTAACCTCCCACTGCGAACGCTGGTCTCTGAACAACCTTCTCCATAATCTACTTAGGACATTCATGGCTTTTCGCTCGCTGTGGTATCGGACGGGGAGAAGATCCATCTAATAGTACAGAAGCATGACACAGATTATAGGGTTATCTCACAATTTCGACCTCTAGCGTGGCGCCCGCCGATGCTGCTGACAATATATATAGAAAACTTTAGATACTTATTGGCGGGTGCGGAAAATTCGTGCTTGCGGATGTTTTCTGTTTGTCTAGGCTGGCAAAATCTCTCGGGGAAAAGGTGGTTGTAATGGTTCATGTTTTGTATGCTCCGCAGCCTGTAGATAAACAGTTGACAGCCAAGGTGGCAATTGCGAACTTAGGAGCACATTTCGATGCTTTTCTGAACGCTAATAATATTTCGAGTTGGGCTCAAAATGACAGCTACCTGCTGAGAGATGAAAACGTCGCAGACGTACTGATATTACTTGGCACCACCAAGGCATGACAGTTGGTCAGTTAAAGTACCAGGGGAAAAAAATAATTAAGCTCGTAGCAGCGTTTGGCGGCAAGCTGCGGCAAATGTTGGCTTATAGAATGGTGGCTAACTGCCTGGGATATGACACCTATGAGTTCGCATTGTCCTGCCGTTCAGTGGACGATTACATCGATAACCTGTGGGCTGGGGGAATGGTCGCTGGTGCTGTGTTCCTCGATAACGCACGGCTGATGTCATGGCCAGCGACGGCAATGTCTATTGAGCTGCGATCTAGAATTGAGTTTAATAAAAAGCGCGTAAAGTTACTGAGTGCCGTGAGGTCGATAGACAAGAAAAATCGCACTGCAAGAGAAAGTGCTTTCATAGAAAATGAGCGGCAAGAGTTGAGGCGACGTCGACTGCCCCCTGAATTCAAAGAAAGCTGAGTGATAGCGTTCCTCTCGCATGCTTGACGCGAGAGTATGAACCGCTTGATTGAATTTCTCGAAGTTGAAATCTATGTGGTTGTGGGTTTATTCGGGCTTCGGAGCTGAAAGTTCTTAAGTTGATTTATTGTTTTTTCCATTGAAGCTATTTTTCTGGCTAGGTCTGGGTTCTGTGTGAGGTCGAAAGTTTTTGTTATTTCGGCTACGTCATTCTCTAGGGTTCTTAAGAGTGATTTAATTTTGTTCGGGGTTTGATTGGTGTCAAGTGTTAGGGTGATGGCAAAGGCCTCATCAAAATAATGCTTTAACGACATTGGGTCTAGATGACCAGTAAGTTTTATTACGCGGGACAGTATTTTTCTTTGTACTGCCTCTAGCCACAGATCTTTTTGTGCTATATCGCGTCTAAGTTCATTTTTTATTTCGTATGCTATTCGAGTGGTGATGAAGCGATGTCGAAACATCGAAAGGCACACCTGGACGTCTCCCAGGCCTGAAAGCTCACAAAGCCTTTTAAAGTCTCTGGCGATTGAGCGTGTTTGGATTGCGGTTCCGCTCTGGCTCAATAGAAAAGCTGTTGGTGTCTCAACTTTGGCACCAATTCGTTCTATGAAGCTCTGGCGGTCATGAAGATATATAGAGAGTTCGAGAGCGTCCTCTAGTGTCAGTGGAAACTCCCTGAGGGGCGGAGATTTTTGTCGACGCTTCAGTGTAGGTATTAATAGCTTTCGAGTTTTAACTGGGTCAGAGTTCAAGTCGATAGGTATTTTGTTAAGCTCATCGGGCCGGAGGCCTGTAAGGCTCTGAAGCTTTAGGGTAATATTACGCCTGCTGTAGAGATACTCATTTTGAGCATTAAGCTCTTCACTTTTAGGGCCGTTTGAAATGCCGAATGGCCTCCTCGGCTTGGTTCTTAGCTCTTCAATGACGTCTGCGAGCTTCCCCATAAAATCGTCAGGCATCGGTTTTTTATCACCCACCAAAGGGGCTTTGGTAGGGATTGCCGGATGGTAAAGGTATGGCCGACCCATGCTGTCTGTTTTCCATTGGACTGTTATCTTAGCACCAGTGCCCAATTCGCCAATCAATTTTGGTTGAGAGCTAAGTCGGTAGTTGACTTGATACCAGATATAAAAGTCAATGACTCGCCTTAGGGTGTACGCGATATGATTATTATTTCTCGCATTGTGTAAGGTGTTGCTCTTTAGCTTCTTTTCATTTTCGAGTCGCTCGGCGAAATCGTGTAGATACTGGTCATCCACTTCGAATAGCTGGATGTTAAAGTGGTAGATATCGCGAATGAAGTGACTCATGTGAGAGGCGAAAGTCTCCGCGCTTGCGCCGGTCGAATTCAAAGAGATGCTTTGAAGCCACAAGTTGATTAATAGACAAGGAGCCCCATTAGGCCAGAAGGTATGAACGTTATTGTTTGTGATTCGACTTTTTAAGGTTGCTTCGCCAGTTTTCCTCGAATAATTAACGCTCCAGGGTAGTGTGAAGCGCACTCCCGTGTGGTAGAGTTGAAATTTAGGCATTTGCCTTACCCCCTTGAATGACACTCCAAGGTTTTGGGTTGTGCTGGGTGTAAGATGTAATATTATCAAATTTTAGACTTGATTCAAACAGAAAGTTAGAAAGGTTCTGCCTTGTTGCGTCGCTAAGTGATACGTCAGACTCAGTTGTTTTTTTGACGAATTGGAATAACTCCAAGTATGCGAGTGCCGCTAGATGAGCTTGGTTGAATGCCTCGTTTATTTTCTCGTTGCTTGTTGGTTCCGATGATTTGTAAGCTGTCGATGTCTTTGTAGAGAAAGTTGTGTAGATTTTTTCTCGAAGTGAAAGTAGAAGCTCCCAGTGATTTTCAATACTGGGATCAGCACCTGGTATCCGGTTGGAGATGCAGAATTTTTTTAGCGTGTTATAACTAATTTTCTGAAAAGTGTTAGAGATCTCTAGGTCGCAAAATGATTTCATGTCTGTCAACTTGGACTGCTGCAATTGAGAAGCTCTGGTCGTCCCGTTGAGAACTCCATTTAACCATTCATGGCGCTTTTGAATGTTTTCAATTGTCGAAGCTTTCATCTTGAAGATCTCCGAATTTTATGGCGATGTCGGTATCAATCACGGTGGATTCGTAAGTAGTTAGGCGTATCGTGTATGTAGAAATTAAGAATCCATCATGGTTCAAGAGTGCTCTAACGAATTGATCAAATTTGTATTGGTTAGTTGATTTTATTGATTTGCATTCTAGGGTTTCTAGGGCGTGTTTATATACTGCTGAAAGCCCTTGGTGATCCTTCTCATCGATTTGGCCTAGTTCGAGATCAATGAGTTTATCTTCAATGCACTCAACCGTGTACTGAATAAATTCTTCGTCTGGGATGTCACCACTTAAATAGTCATCTAAATGCTTTCTATCAGCGTGCCCGACATGATGTCGTAGCGCATCTTCAGTGAAGAACCGCTCGTGTCTATACATTGATAAAATAAAGAATTTCCGCATCTCATGAACTTTTATGTACCAACGTCGACCATGCGTATCTATTGGGATCTCAATGATGTCGCAGAAAGACCTGATCGCATTATCGATTCGGACGGACACCTCTTGGCCACCAGGACGGTTGAAACCTTTAGAGGATGGGAAATAAAACAGATCGTTCGAGTGCGTAGAAGTATCATTGTAGATAAGGCTTAAGTTGTTACCCAAAACTGCGAGAAGCTCCACGGCCACCGAAGATATGTAAGGTATAGGACGGCTGATGATGGGTGGGTTCTCCAATCCCTTTTTCAGAGAAGGATGGTTTAAAAAAGCACCTTCACCGTTGGTTCTGGCGACTAGAGCGTTTCTCTTTATTTTTGCGAGCTCAGTTACTCGGATCGGTTTGGTTAGGCCAATGATAATCGCGCAGGCAGCAACAAAACATTCGAGTGCTACCGCAAAAGTCATGCTTTCAGCTGTATTGGATCTGGGTGATGAGCTCGTTAATTTCGTAATGCCTAATGCGCTTGACAATTGCTGTGCGGGAAGTTCGTTGAATGGTGATGTATCATGGCGCGTTATTATTAGTTCGAATAATTTTTGACGCTCTAAGGTCATATAGCGGGGGGTGGTGCTATCTATGAATTCTTGAGAGTTGAAGGCTTTCACTAACTCAATGGTGGCATTGACTATTGGCTTGCCAAAAACCATCACCCACTCAATGGCCCTGTCAAGTGCGAGCATGCCAATTGAGTGAGGTATTTTTTTCGTATGCCCATCGGATCTATGGTTTGCCTCATTGAGAAGGTCATTGATTTCGAATTCAAAGTTCGGCATAACTTCTGGGAGCATTTGATTCCCAGCGGCAAGAGACTTTAGGATAATTAGGAACTGTTTAAGGGATTTTTTAGTCACAGACGCATGAGCGGATTGGGAGGTTGCGGCACGTTGTGACTGGTGCTTCGCACGCCTTGTCTTCCCTTCGACTAATAGCGGGCCTTGTAGAGAATCTTCGAACTGCCTCAGAAAGGCCCGCATAGAATCATGCTGAAAAGCTGAATGATTGGTGCCCAGTAATTCCGCAAGGTATATGCGGGAGACTAATCCTGAGTCGCTTGAATCTCCGTTGTGGTTGCTGATATATAGTTTTTCTTTCTTCAGAAATTCGCAAATTTTTGCTACTTGATTGGGTGTCAGTTTGTGTCCGTTGTACGATTCGCTCACTGCTTGGCAAAGCAGTTCACTGATTCTGTCTTCGAATTCCAAAACACCTGCCCATCCCCCTTTGGAGTAGCCATCACATAACAGCTTGCATGCGTTCTGATTGATTTGTCGAAAGCCATACTTTTGGGGGTTGTACTGCTTTTCATGAAGAGATGTCCAGCTCGCGATGTTAATGTAGGCCCGGATGTGTTTGATCCAGACATCAAACCCGATCTTCTTCTGAAGGTACCCTGCCCTTAAGAGAAATGCCTGTTTTTGAATCGCTTCTAAGATGACTGTGTTTTCAGGATCAGTAAGATTCGTAAGATTGCCAAGCGGGTGAGAAAATTTAATTGTTTCAATCGAATTGTTATTTCCCCGCACCACCCATGAAGGCGATCCAATTCCTCCTTCGATCAACCAGTTGGCAGTGTAATCAATAGAAGTTTCTAGGCTATCTTTGGTATGAGCTATGAGAGCAGCAAAAAAAACTCTAGATCGCTCAGTGTCTGCACGCTTGTTAGCCATTCAACGCCTCGTGATAGTGAGGTGCCACTGATGTGGTTGTAGTGAAAAGCTCAGATTTTATTTTGAGCGCTTCTCTGTATATTTGTTGAAAGCTGTGTACGGAAATCCCAGCAATATTTCTTATGATAGGGTTTTCCTGATTCGATTCAGTGGTATAAGAATAAGCGGCATGGATAAGATTTGAAAGAGTAATGATGGACTCTGCCGACATGCCAGATCTTTTATCGATGTATTGTGACTTTTGGGTGTGTGCGGTATTGTGTGTTTCTGCGAAAAGAAAAGTAGCAGCTAGGGATAAGGGTGAGAGCTTCAACAAAAGATTATGAACCAGCAGGGGCTTGGCCAAGAAGTTAGAAGCATCTTCAGTGATTTCGGTAGCGTACTTTTTAAGGTCAATTGAAATTGGGTCTGACGTCTCTGCCTCTCTCGCAGAGTTTACTACGAACCTGAAAAGGTCTTCTTCGCAAGTGAAATCACTAGCCTCCACCCGCCATGGTCGCCCCTTAGTTGCTAGGACAATCAACTTAGTTTGGAAGATCCTAAGGATTCGTATATTCCAACGCAGTATTAGCCACTTCGGGATGTAATGGGTCTTAACTACTGCGATGGAGTTTCCTAAGGCGTTAGCGGCTGCTTGATAAGTTCCTTCTTTGAGAAACGCAATCAGGCCTTGCGTGCCGCGAATTCGCTTTAGTGAAAAACTATCTTTTGATACTCCTGCCTTGCTCAGCTCATCTTCCAGCACGGTATAGAGGTTGATTCCCAGCGGCCCAGTGAATATTTTGTCTATGTTTGTACATAATCCGACGTAGTTGAATGTTGATGTCAGGAAAAGCTTCCTATAATTTGGGTCGCGATCAAGCATAAGTCGGAGTCGGGCTTTAGAAGTGGCCCGAACAAGAACGCAATACATTTCTCTGCTGGCAGGTGATAAAGCGGAAACTTTTCTACTGTTCGCGCGTGGCTTGCTAACGCTCCACATCAGGCGATCTAAGTCACTATTGAAGTAATGAATAGGTACATCCGTAGTAGAATAGTAATCCGCTTCTTGAAGGGATATAGGTGTGAATTTTGGATTGTCGGCTATAATGATTGCTGCCGCTGCAGCGCAATCTCTCGCGGATATGTGCCCCAACAAGCGATTCAGAGTTTCATTGGTGCGAGCCATTGGTGCCCTATATCCACCAGCGACTTCTTTAATTCTTTCATTCATTCGGGCTTGAATTTTCGCGTTGTTGCAAATAGGACGCAGGAATGGGATTTCCTTCATTAATTCGTAGTTGATGTATTGCAGTTTATCAGTTTTCATAAAGTAATAATCTACAACCGCTAAGAACCATGCCACTCCGTCAGGATTTATTGGATCAGCAAGATGCTTGCCGTTTGCGTAAAACTCTCCTGAGCTAAGAACTTCATCAATTTTCTCGGGGGGAATTGAGTCAATTAATTCGGCGCCAATTGCATGGCAGGCAACCACATTGTCCCAGTATTTCTGGCAGGCGCGGATTATACCTTTGGAACGTGTCTCCAACTGGCTTTGCAAATTTTCAAGGAACTTATCAGTTGGTACGTTAAGGTCTTTGTCGATAAGGTAAGTTTTTGGCCATAGATTTTCAGTGTCCGTAAGCTCCCAAAGCTGCTCTTCGGTAGAGTCGAGTATGTTCGAATCGCTTCGATCTTCAAGAACGTCTGGAAGCTTCATTGAAGGTAGCAGGATGTTGTAAGGAACAATCGCTGCTTGTTTCAAGTGCTTATAAAGGTCTGCGTTTCTGCGCCAGTGGGCGCGCATCGTGATCTCATCTCTATCACCACTTCCCCTAAGTTTTTCGGGGTTGGATAGATGATGTATGAAGTGCTCGTAAATAAATCTCCTCCACTCGGGGTCTTTAGGTGGAGGAATGTCCTTGTTATTTTCGGAGGCGTATTGAAACATGCGTTTTGCGACTTCAATCCACGCCGTTCCACTGAATCTTGTGCCGCGCCTGCAGAGCTTTAAGACTTCTCCGCACATCAGATGCATGCTCTCCTCGGAGGCTTGGCTCGGACGCGGAACTACCGTCTCTCTGTATCCTTGTTTGTTAGGCCATTCCGTCCTGAAAACAACCTGCTGGGGAGTCAAACGATACGAGTACATTGGCGTGCCTCCGAGATCATGATGAAATCGTAGCCGTCATGTGCTTGGTGTCAAATTTGAGGTGTCAAAAATCGGCTTTTTTATAGCGTAACATACTGAATTATAAGAAATTATAAAATTCCACCTTGGTGCGTGTGTCCACAAAACCAATAGAATGCATGTTCAACTTGCCTGCGGTCAATTGTGGGTGACAGGCGGCACCTTATCGCAGTTGGAAGTCAACGGGCATGCAAGGAAGGGCTGTTTGCCCCATATGGGAAATGGCTTACAAGATAAAGCAAAACGGGCTACGAGATAATCGTGCGCGACCCAATGTCAAAGTGCATTTGGTAACTTTTCGTTGGCAAATTAAACGTGTTGTTTAATTTGCCCTCGGTATATGTAGGAAGTTTCCTGTAACCCAGGTGCAGGACCGGCACGCTGGCCGGTCTGCACCGCCATGGCTCAGCCCGGGCCCGAGCGCCCGGTCATTTCCCTGGCCATTTCGCTGGCGTAGCTGTCGGTCATGCCGGCGATGAAATCGATCATGCGCAGGAACGCGTTGTACAGCGAGCCGTGTGGGTCTGGTGCACTGTTGCCGAGCAGGTCCATGACGCGCCGGCTCTTGAACGAGGGTGTGCGCCCGCCGTGTTGTTCGAGCGCCGCGCCGCAGAAGGTATTGAGCAGGATTTCCAGTGTGGTGTAGGCGCCGATTTCGTGCAGGGTCTTGCGCTTGTCCTGGAAGATCTTGTTGCGCGCCATGTCTTTGGCCTGCAGGACGCAGCGCTTGGCCGGGCCGTGCATGTGTTCGACCAGGTCGCCTGGCAGTTGCCCGGCCAGCAACGCGTGCTGCTGCTCGACAAAAGCCTGGGCGGCAGCGTTGGTCAAGTGCTCGATGGCCTTACCACGCAGGATGGCCAGCTTGCGCCGGCGAGAATCGCCGGCGCCCAGTTGGCGATAGGTTTCCGGCAGATCGTCGCCGACCAGGTCGAGCAGCAAGGCTTCGACTTCGCCGTATTGCAGCAAGTCCATCTCCAGGCCGTCTTCCAGGTCGATCAGCGCGTAGCAGATGTCATCGGCCGCTTCCATCAGGTACACCAACGGGTGGCGCGCCCAGCGCTGGTGCTCCAGCTGTGGCAGGCCGAGCTTGAGGGCGATCTGTTCGAGCAGTGGCAGCTCGCTCTGATAACTGCCGAACTTGTGCTTCTTGTAGCCCAGGGCGTCGGCATGGCGGGCGCTCCAGGGGTATTTGAGGTAGGTGCCGAGGGTGGCATAGGTCAACCGGGTGCCACCGTCGAACTGGTGGTACTCCAGTTGCGTAAGCACGCGGAAGCCCTGCGCATTGCCCTCGAAATTGAGGAAGTCGGCACGCTCGTCATCACCCATGTCGTCCAGCCACCCGCGCCCGGCCGCCTGCTGGAACCAGTGACGTATGGCGTCTTCGCCAGAATGGCCGAATGGCGGGTTGCCGATGTCGTGGGCCAGGCAGGCCGACTGCACGATCATCCCCAGGTCGCTGGGCGCGCACCAGTCTGGCAAGCTTTCGCGCAGGGTTTCACCCACGCGCATGCCCAGCGAACGCCCCACGCAACTGACTTCCAGCGAATGGGTCAGGCGCGTGTGAATGTGATCGTTACTGGTGACGGGGTGCACTTGGGTCTTGCGCCCCAGGCGGCGAAAGGCGCCCGAGAAAATGATGCGGTCGTGGTCTTTGTGGAAGGGGCTGCGCCCGAGTTCTTCGGCGCTATACAGGGCTTTGCCCAGACGTTCGCGGGTGAGCAGGGTGTGCCAGTCCAAGGCGCGGTCTCCAGGGGGTCAAAGGCTATAGCTTCTGGTGTGCTGTGCCTGCGCGCAAGTGGCAGGGGCAACGCTGGCCGCTGGCACGCATTACCCGCGAATGGCCGGTGGCGGCACCGACACATTCGCGGTCGAGCCTGCGCCCATGCACCGCCTTCAGCGGCGACGGCTACCTTGCAGGTACAGGCGCACCAGCGGCAGCAGGCTGGTGCCCAGGCGCACAAGCCTGCCCAGGTTGCCGCTGCGCACGCCCTTGCCGGTCATGAAGCCCAGGGCTACCACAGCGCCAATGCCCCACAGCGGCGCGTGTTTGATGCCCAAGCCGTCGTGCAGCGAGCTGCCCATGCCGCGCATGCGCTGCAACGGTGCCAGCAGTTGCCCGGATTCGTGGCGGATCTCCTGGCGGTGCATTTCCATGCGCAGGCGCAGCAACGCCTTGCGCAGCTCGCGTGGGTTTCGTGTGTTCGGCAGTTGTGGCAGGTTCATGGCAACAAGCGCTCCCGGTCCTTGGCGAGTTCTTCGAGGGTGGCGTTGAAGGGAGATGACTCGTCGAACACCGCTGCCTTCAACCGTACACCGCAATACAGTGCAGCCAGGCTATAGAACACGCACAGGCCGATGATGCCGGCAAGGCGATAGCTGTCCCACAGCAGCACCAGTAGCAAGCCCGACAGTGCAGTGAGCAGCAGCAGGGCGAACACCAGTGCCAGGCCGGCGAACAACAGCAACCTCAGCGTGCGGCCTTTCTGCTCCTGCAGCTCGATACCGAACAGCTCGATATGGCTGTGCAGCAGCCCCAGCGCGGCTGCGCCCAGGCGCCTGCCCGATGCGCCGGCGCCGTTGGCTTCGTTCTCCATGGGAACCCCTTAACGCCGGTTGGCCAGCAGGCCGATCAACAGGCCGACGCCGGCAGCGATGCCGATGGCCTGCCATGGGTTTTCCTGTACGTACTGCTCGGCGCTGCCCAGCGCAGCCTGGCCGCGGTCGCGTACCGACTCCTGGGTCAACTGCAGGGTTTCGCGGGCCTGGGCCAGGCGCTCGTGAATCTGCCCGCGCAACTCCTCGGCCTGGTCGCCTGCCAGGTTGGCGGTGTCGGCCAGCAGCTTTTCGGTGTCGCGCACCAAAGCCTGGAAGTCAGCCATCAATATCTCTTGTGCAGTCTTTGCCGAATTGCTGGCCATGTGTCTCTCCCTGTCGATGAATGTTGGTAGTTCGAGTGATAGCAGGCGCGGAAGGTTCAAGTGACCGTACACCCGCGTGTGCTGGTATGCGCCTTGCTATGTGTTTGCCACGTTGCGGGGCACCTCAGGCTGTTCTTGCGCCGATTCGGGGCGCCCACGCGGCGAATATCGATAAACCTTAACGCAATCCTCGACAAACCCAAGAAAAAACCACGCAGGTCGCGCCCACGCAACTGAAACAGGGTGATGGCTGGCACCGATTCGGTGCAGGGATGCAGGTTCTTGAACTGTCCTGGTGCCTTTTTCAGCAGGTCTGCCTATTTCATGGATAACATGCACAGCGCGATGGACTCCCTGGTCCACGGTTCCAACACCCTGTTCCTTCTCATGGGCGCCATTCTGGTGCTGGCCATGCATGCCGGCTTCGCGTTTCTCGAAGTGGGCACCGTACGCCACAAGAACCAGGTCAATGCCTTGTCGAAGATCCTCAGCGACTTCGCCGTTTCGGCGCTGGTGTATTTCTTTATAGGCTACTGGATCGCCTATGGGGTCAACTTCTTCCAGCCTGCTGCAACGCTGGCTGCCGACCATGGCTACGCGCTGGTCAAGTGCTTCTTCCTGTTGACCTTCGCTGCAGCCATTCCGGCGATCATTTCCGGGGGCATCGCCGAGCGTGCGCGTTTCGTGCCGCAACTGTGTGCCACCGCACTGATCGTGGCATTCGTCTACCCCTTCTTCGAGGGCGTGGTGTGGAACGGCAACCTGGGCCTGCAAGCCTGGTTGCAGGACCGCTTTGGCGCGCCGTTCCATGACTTTGCCGGCTCGGTGGTGGTGCATGCCATGGGCGGCTGGCTGGCGCTGGCGGCGGTGCTGCTGCTCGGCCCGCGCCGCGGTCGCTATCGCGATGGTCGGCTGGTGGCTTTTGCGCCCTCGAGCATTCCCTTTCTCGCCCTGGGCTCGTGGATCCTGATCATTGGCTGGTTCGGTTTCAACGTGATGAGCGCCCAGACCTTGGAGGGGCTCAGTGGCCTGGTGGCGATCAACTCGTTGCTCGCCATGGTTGGCGGCACGTTGTCGGCGTTGCTGGCAGGGCGCAACGACCCTGGCTTCCTGCATAACGGGCCGTTGGCCGGGTTGGTGGCGGTTTGCGCCGGCTCAGACCTGATGCACCCGATCGGTGCGCTGGCTACCGGCCTGGTGGCGGGCGGGCTGTTCGTGTGGACGTTCACCGCGGCCCAGAACCGCTGGAAAATCGACGACGTGCTGGGTGTTTGGCCGTTGCATGGCCTGTGTGGCGTGTGGGGTGGGGTTGCCTGCGGCATCTTCGGCCAGACGGCACTGGGCGGCATGGGCGGCGTGAGCCTGGTCAGCCAGCTGCTGGAGAGCCTGATGGGGGTGGTGGTGGCACTCGCCGGTGGTTTTGCCGTGTATGGTGCGCTGCGCGCCGTGCATGGCCTGCGCCTGAGCCATGAACAGGAGTTCCAGGGCGCCGACCTGTCGCTGCACCGTATCGGCGCCACCAGCCAGGATTGAAGGTGCACGATGGCCGTGGTGGTCCTAGAATAGGTTTCTCTGCATGCCACATCGGGAGCCGCCCCATGCTGCCTGAATGCCAACTGTTCGGCACCCTCGGCTGCCACCTGTGTGAAGTGGCCGAGTCGGTGCTGATGCCCTTCGTCGATCATGGCCTGCTGGTGGAGCTGGTCGATGTTGCCGAAAGCCAGCCTTTGTTCGAACGCTATGGGCTGGTCATTCCGGTGCTCCGGCGCTGTGACAACGGTGCCGAGTTGCACTGGCCGTTCGATGCCGAGCAGGTGGTGGCGTTCCTGGGGCAATGACACCGACAGGGGAGGTACAACCCTGCTCCATGGCAGGTGATGCGCGCTGATGATCAGGCGCCGGCGCACCAGTGCCGGTGCCCCTAGCCATCATCGGAACCGCTTGCCATGTTGATCACACCACATTTCACCCTCGCTGAACTGACCGTTTCCCAGCTCGCGGCCAGGGATGGGTTCGACAACACCCCGCCACCTGAAGCCAGGGCCAACCTGCAACTGCTGTGTTGTGCCCTGGAGCAGGTGCGCGCGCTGTTCGGCGTGCCCATCATTGTCAGCAGTGGCTACCGTAGCGAGAAAGTCAACCGCTTGATTGGCGGTGCCGCCAACAGCCAGCATGTACAAGGGCTGGCGGCTGACTTCACGGTCATCGAGGTCAGCCCGCGCGAGACCGTGCAACGGATCAGCGAAAGTACGGTGCCCTTCGATCAACTCATCCTGGAATTCGACAAGTGGGTGCACCTGTCGGTGGCGCGGGGCACCCCGCGGCGCCAGGTGTTGACCATCCGCAAGGGCAGCGGCTATCTGGCGGGGCTGCAATGAAGCGCATTGACTGCGACGCGAGGATGTTCGTATGCTGTATATAAATACAGTATCGAGGTAAAGCCATGCTCAACGTCGAGCAACTCAAGTACAGCGTCAACCGCATGCCTGTGGAGCGGGTGGCCGACGCCGTTCTGGAACTGCGCCTCGAGGGCCTGGTGACCGATGACCGCACCCCCTTCGGCAAGGTGCACTTCAATACCTGCTTTGCCGAGATCGAAGCCTTGTTCCAGCGGGCCGGCTACCACCGTGGGCTCGATGTGGTCGGGTACCAAGGGGCGCTCTACGCACTTTACGACCCTGGCCGCTGGGAGCCTGTGCAGGTGCTGCGCTGGTTGAAGGAACGCAGCGAGGCGCTGGCCCAGGCTGGTTGATGGGGCGGGGTTGGGTGATAATGCGCGGCCGTTTCTGTTCCGAGCCCTGCCATGTCCACGCCTTTCGACCCCGCCCGCCAGCAAGCCAGCACCGTGTGCCTGCCACCCGGTCACTGGGCAACGGTGCTCGATTGCCTGTGTGACCATTTCAAGGCCATCGACCGTGCCCAGTGGCTCGACCGCTTTGCCAGGGGGCGGGTGCTGGACGCCCAGGGGCAGGCAGTGGCTGCCGAGCTGCCTTACAAACCGGGCATGCGCTTGCACTATTTTCGCGAAGTGCCGAACGAGCGACCGATTCCGGTGCAGGAGCACGTGCTGCACGTGGACGAGCACCTGGTGGTGGCGGACAAGCCGCATTTCCTGCCGGTGACACCGACTGGCGAGTACGTTGAGCACACCTTGCTGCGCCGCCTGATCCGCAGGCTGGATAACCCTCACCTGGTGCCGTTGCATCGCATCGATCGGCATACCGCCGGGCTCGTGCTGTTCTCTGCCAACCCGCTTACGCGTAGCGCTTATCAGCGGCTGTTCCCCGAGCGACGTATCGACAAGCGCTACCAGGCCATCGCGGCCGCTTTGCCGCAACATGCGTTTCCGTTGGTGCACAAAAGCCGCCTGGTGCATGGCGAGCCCTTTTTCCGCATGCATGAGGTAGAGGGTGAGGCCAATAGTGAAACCCTGGCCGAAGTGCTGGAGAAGCGCGGAGCGCTGTGGCGGTACGGGTTGTCGCCGGTCACCGGCAAGACCCACCAGTTGCGGGTGCACATGGCTGCGTTGGGCGCGGGCATCAGCAATGACCCGTTCTATCCGCAGTTGCTCGACACCGCAGACGATTACCAGCGGCCATTGAAACTGCTGGCGCAGAGCCTGCGTTTCACCGACCCGTTGAGCGGCGAAGAGCGCTATTTCGAGAGCCGCTTGAGCCTGGACTGGTAACCCTGCCTGGGCATGCGTTGCCAGCCAGGGGCTGCTGTGCAACCCCTCGCGGCGCGCAGGTCTGCGGTCAGCGGTTGAAGCGCTCCACAAGTGAGTACTGGCTCCCGGCCGTAGTGGTCAGCTCTTCGCTCAACAGCGCCGAGTGCTGTGCCTGCTCGGCGGTCTGGTCGGCCAGTTCGGCGATGGTGCTGATGTTACGGCTGATCTCATCGGCCACGGCGGTCTGCTCTTCGGTCGCGGCGGCAATCTGGGTCGCCATGTCGGTGATGTTGGCGACCGCTTCGCTGATGCCGACCAGCGCTTCGTCAGCCTGCATCACACGATCAACGCCTTCCTGCGCCTGACGGTGGCCGGTTTCCATGGTCAGTACGGCGTTGCTGGCGGTTTGCTGCAGCTTGGCGATCAGGCTGTGGATCTGCCCGGTGGACTCGGCGGTGCGTTGAGCCAGCTGGCGCACTTCGTCGGCCACTACGGCAAAGCCACGGCCCATTTCCCCAGCCCGCGCCGCCTCGATGGCGGCATTCAATGCCAGCAGGTTGGTCTGGTCGGCAATGCCCTTGATCACATCGACGACACCGCCAATTTCGTCGCTGTCCTTGGCCAGTTGCGTGACGGTCTGGCCGGTTTCGCCCACTGCTGTCGACAGGCGTTCGATGGCCTCGCGGGTTTCCCCGGCAATCTGCCGGCCTTGGCTGGTCAGGCGGTTGGCTTCCTGGGTGGCATCGGCTGTGCGTTGCACGTGGTTGGCAACTTCCTGGGTGGTCGCAGCCATCTGGTTGACGGCGGCGGCGACCTGTTCGGTTTCGACCCGCTGGCGTTCCAGCCCCGAAGAGCTCTTGTGTGCCAGGGCGTCGGACTGCCGCGCCTGGTCGCTGAGGTGCTCGGCGCTGTCCTGCAAGCGGGTCAGGCAGGTTTTCATGCGCGCATCCTGGCTGAGCATGGCCATTTCCAGGCGGGCCTGCACGCCACGGCTGTCGGTGTACATCTGCGCGATCAGCGGGTCGGAGGTGGTCTGTTCAGCCAGCCGCAGCAAGCGCTTGAGGCCGCGTTGCTGCCAGCTCAGGCCGATCAACCCAAGCGGTACGGAAAGCGCGGCGGCCAACGCGAAGCCCCAGGAATGGCCCAGCCAGTTGCCAATCAGGAAGCCCGCCTGGCTGATCAGGATGAACGGCAACCAGTCCTGCAGCACCGGCAGCCACTTGTCACGGCGCGGTACCGGCGGCTTGCCCTGATTGATGCGCTGGTACAGCGCCTCGGCGCGGCGGATCTGTTCGGCGGTGGGTTTGACCCGCACAGACTCGAAGCCGACCACCTGGTTGTTGTCGAAAATCGGTGTGACGTAGGCGTTGACCCAGTAGTGATCGCCCGACTTGCAGCGGTTCTTGACGATACCCATCCACGGCTGGCCTTGCTTGAGGGTTTGCCACATATGGGCAAACACAGCAGGCGGCACGTCGGGGTGGCGCACCAGATTGTGCGGCGCACCGGTCAGTTCTTCGCGGGTGAACCCACTGATGTCGATGAAGGCATCATTGCAGTAGGTAATCACGCCCTTGGCGTTGGTGGTGGAGATCAACCGCTGCTGGGCAGGGAAAGTCCGTTCTCTCTGGGTAATCGGCTGGTTGTTACGCATGGGGTGATAGTCCGCAGGGCTTTGGATGGGTATCGGCAAGCCACCGGGATTATTGAGTGATTATTTAACATGCGTGACAAAAGGTGTTCGATTTTGGTGCAAGGGTGCCTGAGCAATCGAACGCCGTGTGGGCGGCGCTCGATTGGCAGGTGTCGCAGGTTTTTCGGTGCGGCTGCGCCCTCAACCCGCAATCAGCTGGCGCAGCACATAATGCAGAATCCCGCCTGCCTTGAAGTACTCCACCTCGTTGACGGTATCGATCCGGCACAGCACCTCGATCTGTTCCTGCTGGCCATCCTCGCGGGTGATGCGCACCTGTAGCGGCATGCCGGGGTGAATCGGTGCGCCGTCCAGCCCCAGCACGTCGATCTGCTCCTTGCCGGTCAGCCCCAGCGCCTTGCGGTCATGCCCGGCCGTGAACTGCAGCGGCAGCACGCCCATGCCCACCAGGTTGGAGCGGTGGATACGCTCGAAGCTTTCCGCCAGCACTGCCTTCACGCCCAGCAGGTTGGTGCCCTTGGCCGCCCAGTCGCGGCTGGAGCCGGTGCCGTATTCCTGCCCGGCAATCACCACCAGCGGGGTTCCTTCCTGCTGGTAGCGCATGGCCGCGTCATAGATCGACAGTTTTTCACCCGAGGGCACGTGCAAGGTGTTGCCGCCTTCCTCGCCCGCCAGCATTTCGTTGCGGATTCGGATATTGGCGAACGTACCGCGCATCATCACTTCATGGTTGCCGCGCCGCGAACCATAGGAGTTGAAGTCGCGTGGCTCCACACCTTTTTCGCGCAGGTACCGCCCCGCGGGGCTGTCGGCCTTGATGTTGCCGGCAGGGGAAATATGGTCGGTGGTCACCGAGTCGCCCAACAGCGCCAGCACGCGGGCGCCTCGGATGTCGGTGATGGCCGGTGGCGGCCCGCCGATGTCGTCGAAGAAGGGAGGGTGCTGAATATAGGTGGAGTCTGCCTGCCACACGTAGGTAGCGGCCTGGGGTACCTCGATGGCCTGCCACTGGGCATCGCCGGCGAACACTTCGGCATATTGCTTGTGGAACATGGCCGTGTCGACTTTGGCCACGGCCGCCGCGATCTCCTGCTGGCTGGGCCAGATATCGCGCAGGTACACCGGTTGGCCGTCCTTGCCCGTACCCAGCGGGTCACGCGTCAGGTCCACGCGCACACTGCCAGCGAGCGCATAGGCCACGACCAGGGGCGGCGAAGCCAGCCAGTTGGTCTTGACCAGCGGGTGAACGCGCCCTTCGAAATTACGGTTGCCCGACAGCACCGAGGCCACGGTGAGGTCCGCGCTGGCAATGGCCTTCTCGATGGCTTCATCCAGCGGGCCGGAGTTGCCGATGCAGGTGGTGCAGCCATAGCCAACCAGATCGAAGCCCAGTTCGTCGAGGTAAGGCGTGAGCCCGGCGGCCTGGAAGTAGTCGGTGACCACCTTGGAGCCCGGTGCCAGCGAGCTTTTCACCCAGGGTTTGCGTTGCAGGCCTTTTTCCAGGGCTTTCTTGGCTACCAGCCCGGCAGCCATCATCACGCTGGGGTTGGAGGTATTGGTGCACGAGGTGATGGCGGCGATCACCACGGCGCCATCGCGCAGGGTGTGGGTCTGGCCTTGGTGGCTGTAGTCGATCTCGCCGGCCTGGTCGGCATTGCCAACGGCCACGCCGCCACCCCCTTCACTTTCCAGGCGGCCGACTTCCTTGGCCAGCGGCTTGGGTTGCAGTTCGATGAAGTGGTCGAAGGCCTGGCTGACCTGGCCCAGTGCGACCCGGTCCTGCGGCCGCTTGGGCCCGGCCAGGCTGGCTTCGACGTCGTGCATGTCCAGCGCCAGGGTGTCGCTGAACAGCGGCTCGTGGCCGGGCAAGCGCCACATGCCTTGGGTTTTGCAGTACTGCTCGACCAGTTGCACGGTCGCTTCTGGCCGCCCAGACAGGCGCAGGTAGTCCAGGGTGACGTCATCGACCGGGAAAAACCCGCATGTAGCGCCGTACTCCGGGGCCATGTTGGCGAGGGTGGCGCGGTCGGCAAGCGGCAGCTCGGCCAGGCCGTCGCCATAGAACTCGACGAACTTGCCGACCACGCCTTTCTTGCGCAGCATCTGGGTCACGGTCAGCACCAGGTCGGTCGCAGTGATGCCCTCGCGCAGCTTGCCGGTCAGCTTGAAGCCGATCACTTCCGGGATCAGCATCGATACGGGCTGGCCGAGCATGGCCGCCTCGGCCTCGATACCGCCGACCCCCCAGCCGAGCACGCCCAGGCCGTTGATCATGGTGGTGTGCGAGTCGGTGCCGACCAAGGTGTCGGGGAAGGCATAGGTGCGGCCATCGGCTTCACGGGTCCATACCGTGCGGCCCAGGTATTCCAGGTTGACCTGGTGGCAGATGCCGGTGCCCGGCGGTACCACGCTGAAGTTGTCGAAGGCGTTCTGGCCCCAGCGCAGGAAAGCATAGCGCTCGCCGTTGCGCTGCATTTCGATTTCCACGTTCTCGCTGAAGGCTTGCGTTGTGCCGTAGCGGTCGACCATCACCGAGTGGTCGATCACCAGGTCGACCGGTGACAGCGGGTTGATGAGTTGTGGGTCGCCGCCGGCCTTGGCCATGGCGGCGCGCATGGCGGCCAGGTCGACCACTGCCGGTACGCCGGTGAAGTCCTGCATCAGTACGCGTGCGGGGCGGTACTGGATTTCGCGGTCGGAGCGCCGCTCGCCCAGCCATTGGGCGAGGGCGCGCAAATCGTCGCCGGTCACGGTTTTGCCGTCTTCCCAGCGCAGCAGGTTTTCCAGCAGCACCTTCAGGGACATGGGCAGGCGTTGCAGGTCACCCAGCTGGCGGGCGGCTTCGGTGAGGCTGAAATAGTGGTAGGTCTGGTCGCCGACCTTGAGCGGCTTGAGGGTGTTCAGGCTATCGAGCGAGGGCATTGCCAACTCCTTCTGCGCCGGTGCCCGGCATTGAATTGCGGTTTGCCGGTAGCACCGTTATGTATCGGCCCGCACGGCACGGACCTGGCTGAAAGGTCAGGTTAGACCGGTTTAGGCCACCTGACCCTTTTCTGGACCGGCGGGGCGTGTCGCAGGTTCCGAACTTCCTTTATCATCGCCGCCCTGCCGGCGCCTGTGACGCGCCCGCCGTAGTGGAGTGAGAGATGAATACCCTGTTCATGCATTGCCGGCCCGGTTTCGAGGGTGAGGTGTGCGCCGAGATCAGCGAACATGCCGCCCGCCTGGGTGTCGCGGGCTATGCCAAAGGCAAGCCGCAAAGTGCCAGCGCCGAGTTTGTCTGTAGCGAGGAGGGCGGTGCCGAGCGGTTGATGGGGGAGCTGCGTTTCAATCAGCTGATCTTCCCGCGGCAATGGGCCCGGGGTGCGTTTGTCGAGCTGCCGGAAAGTGACCGTATCAGTGTGCTGCTGGCGCAGTTGGCTGGTTTTCCGGTGTTCGGCAGCCTGTGGCTGGAAGTGCTGGACAGCAACGAGGGCAAGGCGTTATCGACGTTCTGCCGCAAGTTCGAAGTGCCTTTGCGCAAGGCCCTGGAAAAGGCCGGGCGCCTGGTTGACGACGCCAGCCGCCCACGCTTGCTGCTGACCTTCATCAGTGGCCGGCGGGTATTTGCGGGTATCGCTGCGGCCAACAACAGCGCGTTGTGGCCCATGGGTATCCCGCGTCTCAAGTTCCCCCGCGAGGCGCCCAGCCGTTCGACCCTCAAGCTGGAAGAGGCCTGGCACCATTTCATCCCGCGTGAGCAGTGGGAGCAGCGCTTGGGCGATGATATGACCGGCGTCGACCTGGGGGCTTCGCCGGGAGGGTGGACTTACCAGCTGGTGCGTCGTGGCATGTTGGTGACGGCTATCGATAATGGGCCGATGGCCGAGAGCCTGATGGATACCGGCTTGGTCCAGCACCTGATGGCCGATGGTTTTACCTGGCAACCCAGGCAACCGGTGGACTGGATGGTTTGCGATATCGTCGAGAAGCCGGCGCGGACGACTTCGCTGATCGAAACCTGGTTGGGTGAGGGGCTATGCCGGGAGGCGGTGGTCAACCTGAAGTTGCCGATGAAGCAGCGTTATGCCGAGGTAAGGCGGCTGCTCGAGCGCATGGAGGCGACGTTCAAGGCGCGCAAGGTACGGGTTTCGATTGCGTGCAAGCAGCTGTATCACGACCGTGAGGAAGTGACATGCCATTTGCGGCGGCTTGATCTGAAACCTCGTTGAATCGGTGCTTGGTGCTTGAGGGTGGGGCCGATGGGAACGAATACCTATGCGGTTTCAACGCCCACATTGTTGCAGAGCTTGGAATCCTGGGCGCTGGTTTTTGGTGGCGCGATAACTCCAGCTGCGATAGCGACGCATAGTCACCTTTTCGCCCTTACGGCGAGTCACTTTTTGTCAGACGCGACAAAAAGTAACCAAAAAACGCTGCGCTCCCGTCATCCGGCCCCTGCGCTGCGCTCCGGGGTTCCCTCGCTACGGTCATGCTCCCGGGAGTACGCGCTGCAGGCCCCATCCCTGGGGCCTCAGCGCTTGACGGGCATCCATGCCCGTCACCTCCCTCCGCATGCCCTCCGCTCGGCCTCCTGAAGTCGCGAAGATCAAGATCAAGATCAAGATCAAGATCAAGATCAAGATCAACAGCCAGATCAAAAGCTGTGCGGGGTTTGGTTGCGTGGTGCGAAATCCAAGCAAGTGCTGCTGTTGCT
>NZ_CAMZMX010000032.1:0-61538 GCF_947311875.1 Pseudomonas sp. PARCl1 | reverse complement strand
CGAACAAGGCGGCCGCGCGCATCTGGCACAGGGGTTACTGGCCCGAAACAAACGTAGGAGCGAGCGCAGCTCGCGATGCGCCGCGCGGGCGGCGCTCGATCTCACAGGCGCTGAAGATGCTCCGGCTACCCTTGCCAGGAACCATAGAATCTCCCACAGGGATATCACAGGCCTCGAAGGCTGTGCTTTACCTGGAGCGCCTTCAGCCGCGAAGAGGCCGGTACAGGCCAGCACCTCTGTTTGCCCCCATACCTTCCAACGACAAACCTGCCGCTAAATGGCATCTCCCTGTCGCTCCCAGTCAGTGCACCCGGCCCCATCCGGCCCACAATTCCCCTCATCCAGAAACACATGCCGCCCAAGGATGGCGGCGCGTTCAACCACCGCTGCATAAATAAAAATCAAGCGAGGTAAGAGCATGTCTGGCAATCGTGGAGTGGTATATCTCGGCGCCGGCAAGGTCGAGGTGCAGAAGATCGACTACCCGAAAATGCAGGACCCACGCGGCAAGAAAATCGAGCATGGCGTGATCCTGAAGGTGGTCTCCACCAACATCTGCGGCTCCGACCAGCACATGGTCCGCGGCCGCACCACTGCCCAGGTCGGCCTGGTTCTGGGCCATGAAATCACCGGTGAAATCGTCGAAAAAGGCAGCGACGTCGAGCGCATGCAGATCGGCGACCTGGTTTCGGTACCGTTCAACGTTGCCTGCGGCCGTTGCCGCTCGTGCAAAGAGATGCACACCGGTGTGTGCCTGACCGTCAACCCGGCCCGCGCCGGCGGTGCCTACGGCTACGTCGACATGGGCGACTGGACCGGCGGCCAAGCCGAATACGTGCTGGTGCCCTATGCCGACTTCAACCTGCTGAAACTGCCCGAGCGCGACAAGGCCATGGAGAAGATCCGTGACCTGACTTGCCTGTCCGACATCCTGCCAACCGGCTACCACGGCGCCGTCACTGCCGGCGTAGGCCCAGGCAGCACCGTGTATGTCGCTGGCGCCGGCCCGGTCGGCCTGGCCGCCGCTGCCTCGGCGCGCCTGCTGGGCGCCGCTTGCGTCATCGTCGGCGACCTCAACCCGGCCCGCCTGGCTCACGCCAAGTCGCAGGGCTTTGAGGTGGTCGACCTGTCCAAGGACACCCCGCTGCACGAGCAGATCGTCGATATCCTCGGCGAGCCGGAAGTGGACTGCGCCGTTGACGCCGTTGGCTTCGAGGCCCGCGGCCATGGCCATGAAGGTGCCAAGCACGAAGCCCCGGCCACCGTGCTGAACTCGCTGATGCAGGTTACCCGCGTAGCCGGCAACATCGGTATCCCGGGCCTGTACGTGACCGAAGACCCGGGCGCGGTGGACGCTGCCGCCAAGATCGGCGCGCTGAGCATCCGCTTCGGCCTGGGCTGGGCCAAGTCGCACAGCTTCCACACCGGCCAGACCCCGACCATGAAGTACAATCGCCAGCTGATGCAGGCGATCATGTGGGACCGCATCAACATTGCCGAAGTGGTGGGCGTGCAGGTGATCAACCTGGACCAGGCGCCGGAAGGGTACGGCGAGTTTGATGCCGGGGTGCCGAAGAAGTTTGTGATCGACCCGCACAAGATGTGGGGCGCGGCGTGATACCGTGATGTAGTGAAGAGCCCCTCATCACGAGGGGCTTTTTCTTGGGTGACTGGCTGAGCCTTGCACGGCAAGCACCGAGCCCATCTGATCGGTTGCCAGCGGGCCGCCGGCTTTGGTGTCGTCTGTACTCAGCTCTGCCAGCGGTTGTTCCGCATTACGTAAGATTGCGCGATGGTGAGCGCCTTCTTTCACTGTGACAAGCTTGTCGCCCTGGTAGAAGAACAGCGTACTGTTTGATGCTTTGCTCATTGTTCAAGTCCCTACCGTGCTGGATGAATGGAGGTCGCTTGAAACCCATTGTGAACAGCGGCAGGGATTTTGATACTGGCAGAAATACTAGTTTTACAGCCTCACACGAAACCTGTGGGAGCGGCTTTAGCCGCGAAGAGGCCAGCTCAGGCAACGCAAGGCTTGAAGCCCTTAATGCAACGTCCGCGGCTCAGAAGGCAACTGGACCTGGATCAAGGCTGCCTCAAGCAGTGCTCGCAACGCCTCTAGTTCATGCATCGTCGCCATGATCAGTACCGAGCATGGCGACTTGGGCTGCAGCAGCACCGCCTGCTGCGCGACCGTTTGCGCGCACAGGGCGTACTCCGCGGCCTGGATGAGTGTGTCTTCAGACTATTGGTGGCAGCGGTACATGGGTTGACAGACCGGTAGGTGAACCAAAACCCGGCGCACACAAAGTGCCCCATGCACAGCTGCCATAACAGCGAAGCCATGTGATTCATACCAAGGCGGCCTGTCAAAGCCGGTCGCTGATTTCGCAGCGACCGCCCGAGACTAGAGCCCAACCCAGATCATCGCAATGGCTTGTGCGACTTGGGACTGTAATTCAGAAACGTCCTACAGGTAAGTGGAAAAAACGGAATAGGTTGTCGAGATAGGCACGCTGCAATACTGGTGGGGCAGGGCCTAAATCAGTTTGGTTTTTGTTGCCCGGCGCCACGATGGGGCCCATGCATAGCTGCCATAAAAGTGAACTATGTAAGTCACTGTCCCGTCGTTTTCATGTAGAAACTTAACAATTTTTATCAACTCCGGCGAGTCGAAAAATTTTGTTCGGATACGTTGGTTCTGTAATTTTTGTCGTCATATTGGTCGTCACGAGTTCTTGTTGGACTGGTCCAGTTTGCTTCTTTTCTGGTATTGCCTTGTGGGGTATAGTTAGGTTTTTTGGCTGCGGCTAATGCTTGCTTGGCTTTTGTAAAGTGGGGGAATAGATGCATGTGGTCTTTGTCTAGATATTTGTTTACTCCTGCTGCCTTTCTTTCGCTTCTTTTATAAATTTTTTCAAGTTTTCTTGCGGTCTTGTTAATCGTAGGCTGTATTGGATTTCCTCGGCTACGCCTTTCCTCAATTAAGTCGTTGAGGGATTTGGTTTTGTTTATTATTTCATTTTTTTTGTCTGCTATGATGCCAAGGCGTTGGTCTTTTTTTGTTTGGGTATTACGAAACCACGTTCTAGGCTTAAAGATAGACCACATGCCCGTTTCGTCTTTTCGATTCATGGGGTCATTCAGGCAGTACGTGAAAGCGTTTATCCCGCCTCTGCCAAATGGGCTTCCAGCATTGTCCGGGGCGATGAATCGTCCAATTTCAGTGCTGAATCCACGGTGTCCTTGGCCTAGAAGATAAAGGTGCATGTTTTCCAGCATGTACTCGCCGTTGTATCCTATAGCTGCGAATTCTGCTGGTAGTTTGTGGTTATATCCAAAGGCGGTGTAGCTGTGATTGATTTGCATATCGTCAGGCGTTCTCACGATAAGCACTGAGCCCATTTCATCTGTTGCGAGAAGCACGGTGCTGCTTGCTTCTTGTTCAGATAATTCAGCAAGCGGGAGCGCTTCAATTCGCAGCATTGAACGCTTTTGATCGTTTCCAATGACAGTCGTTAGTTTGCTGGTCTGGTAGAAATATTTGGCGGTACCAGGACTGATTTTCATCGGCGTGCTCCCGTTTCTGCAGTAGGCCCCAAAAATGTATGAGGTGGGTACTGCGATTATCTTGAGTACTTTGAGCAATTGGCTACTGGCAGAAATATCAGGTGTGCGCCTGTCTGGGCTCGGAACAATCACTCAGATTTCCAGTCAAATCCGCTGTTTCCCAGGCCATGCCGGCCAACGAGGTCCCTCCCGATGAAAGTACTCACCCTGGCAACCCTGATGACCCTGGCCGCAAGCCCGGTGTTCGCCTTCAACCTCAGCGACGCCGCCAACGCCGTATCCGCCATGCAAAACCAGCAACAGCAAGGCCAGGTACAGGCGCCCCAGGCGCAGGCCGATTTGCTCAACACCCTGGGTAGCCAGTTGAACATTACCCCCGAACAGGCCGTCGGCGGGGCGGGGGCGATGTTGGGGTTGGCACGCAACAGTCTGAGCAGCGAGGACTATGGCCAGCTAACCAAGGCGGTACCGGGTCTGGACCTGTTGTCGGGTGCCAATGCCCTGGGCGGGCTAAGTGGCTTGGGGGATTTGCTGGGCAGCAACAAGGGTAGCCAGTCGGCCTTGGACAAGGCATTGGGTAACGACGTGCAGAACCGCAGCGACCTGGACAATGCCTTCAAGGCGCTGGGGATGGATATAGGGATGATCGGCCAATTTGCGCCGTTGATTCTGCAGTATCTGGGGCAGCAGGGGATTGCCGGGTCGTTGTTGCAGAATCTGGGGAGTTTGTGGACTGCACCGGCGCCGTTGGCCCATCCTTCGGTCTGATCGTTTTGTAGCGCCAGTGTCGGCCTATCGCCGGCAAGTCGGCTTCCCACTGGGATATCACTGGCTTCAGGCGTGGCGCTACACCTGCGGGAGCGGCCTTGCCGGGGCACCGAACCAATCGGAAAGGACCGCTTACTTACAGATAACTATGCAGCGTGTAGGATTTCATCAAGTCGACTTTCATTAGATTAATCCAATTCATTAGTAATGCATATAAGTTTTCAGCGCGTTATTAAGTCTTCGGATTCGATATTGTGCATCCTTCAGCCATACGGCGAGTTTGAGTTTTTCTATGTTGTAACGGTTTTCATCGAAACCTTGGCTTAGGGCGAAGTGCAATGTAGAAGGACCATTGAGTTCGTTGAGCATGCGCTTCTTTCGCTTAATGCGCTTGCGGAACGCTTCAATATAAATAGATAAAGACTGAATTTCTTTCTCGCGAAATTTTATGTCGGCGATTGGTTCTGCGGGGTATCTATGGGTCTGTGGCTGCAGATTAAAACTAACAGTCTTCTTTCTCGTCTTAAGGGCTAAGGCTGGGGCGCTGGCTTTCAACGGACGGTTTGCGATTGCCTGCACCGCAGGCTTGATTGTACGCGGCGCTACCTGCTGAATTGGCTGGCGTGACTGACTCTCCCAAAAATGCTGTAAACGAGCGAAGGTTCGATGTTGGCCTGTATCATCCCGGAAATTGAGAGGGTCACAGGCACAGTATGCGTAGGCGTTATAGCCGCCTTTCCCGAATGGGCTGAGATGATCGGGGCTATAGAAACGCATCGGGGCGGGGCTGTAATACCGGTAGCCTTGCCCCAATGCATAGGTGCCCGCGGGCGGATCGTACCAATTTCCATTGAAACCAATCAGGGCTGCTCGAGGTGTTTGTTCGCCGGTGTAGCCATAGGGGCTGTAGATAAAAGCTGACAATTTCAATGAAAGAACCTCGCTATGAGAAGTTGTGTAAGTGCTCGTCTTTGCAAGGCCAAGTACGACTGGTGAAATTATCTTAACAATGGCTTCAGATGAAGATCGGGTACGGGCAGTCTGCACCGTTGATTTGTGATACCTGGGGCAGTAGCGGATTGCTGGGTCACTGCTGCAGAGCTTGGGCAGCCTCGGACTTAACCGGCACCAGTGAATGCGCGATCGGTACGGTTTAACTGGACATGGGAGGAGTCAGGAATGGAACCAACTGGCCATCGCCCTGTTCACTCGGTCTTCTTGTTTTGGCACTTCACGACGGATTCTAGCGAGACTAGCAAGGTACTCCGAACGCATTTCCGGGTTATGCAGTTGCTTCAGATACTCTGGGGCACGCGCAAGTGCCAGATTCGCCTCGTGCAGCTCCCTGGCCAGAGTTACGACTTCACCCAATGTCACGCTTGGATTTCTCCGATCTTCAAACGGCATCCGACCACCGTTTGCCAATGGATTTCTATTGGCACGTGGCTGCTGATTGTTCGGTGTTGGCGGTGATGGATCGGTGTGCGAATTGTTTCCGGTCTGCAAGCGCTGCCTGTTGAGGGAGCGATTGAGGTGCTGGGCCGTTTGTGGGGGAGGAGCATCGGCTGTCAGTATTGTGGGATGGCGGCGTATTCGATTGAAACCGGCATGCCCGTCTGGATCTACGTTGTTTATGGAGTCTCCCGCGCAATAGCTATAGGCATTCACTCCCCCTTTGCCGAACGGGCTCCAGCTATCAGGTGCAAGAAATCGCCTCAGGCCTGGGCTGTAGGCGCGATAACCATTGCCTAGCAGGTAGTTGCCGGTAAGGCTGTCTTCTCGCTCGCCATTGAAGCCAAGCATGGACACCTTGCTTACTTGATTCCGGTGGTGCCCGTAAGGGCAATAAGCACGCAGAGCTGCTGACATAGAGCCTGGCCTTGCAAGACGGTGATCCCTAGTCTTGGTCTTTCCGAAGCCTGGCACAACTAGCAGAATTATCAGTACATACCGCTGGCAGCAATCTACTTTGAAGCGCCAGCACGCCTAACGTGCTCCGGTGCCGGTAGTACAATCACGAATGTGAAAATTTGGAGGGGTCAGTGCTGTTATCGCAGCCCTGAAGCTTGGTGCAGTACCTGTAGAAGCGCCCCAGCAAGGCCGCTCCTACACGAGATCGCGCAAGCCCGAGTAAGCGGAGTTAGGCTGTTTCTGTGAAGTCCACCAGGCGCACCGGGCGGCGGAAGCCGGCGGTCAGTACCGCCAGGTAAGCCAGGCCCAAGGCAAACCAGCACAGCCCGATCACCAACGTCAGTGCCGACAGGCTGGTCCACAGCCACAGGGTCAGCGCCAGGCCCACCAGCGGCACCAGACCGTAGCACAGCAGCCCCTTGAGGTTGCGCTGCGCCCCGTCATCCATCAGGTGGGTCTTCACCACCGCCAGGTTCACCGCCGAGAACGCCACCAGTGCCCCAAAGCTGATCAGCGAGGCCAGGGTAGCCAGGTCGATCACCAACGCCAGCAGCGAAAACGCCGACACCAGCAAAATGGCGAACACCGGGGTACCGAACCGTGGCGACAGGTAACCGAAGCTGCGCCGCGGCAGCACGTTGTCACGGCCCATGGTGAACAGGATGCGCGACACTGCCGCCTGCGAGGCCAGCGCCGAGCCCAGGCTGCCGGCAACAAAAGCTGCGGTGAAGAAGTTGGCCAGGAACTGCCCACCCGCCTTGAACATCACCTCGTGGGCCGCCGCATCGGCATTGGCGAAGGTGGTGCCCGGCATGACCAGCTGGCTGACATAGGCCAGTACGGTGAACAGTACGCCAGCGAACAGGGTGGTGAGGATGATCGCCCGTGGCACGTCGCGGCGGGCATCGCGGCATTCTTCAGCCAGGGTCGAAACGGCATCGAAGCCGAGGAACGACAGGCACAACACCGCCGCACCGGCCATCAGCGCGCCAAAGCCTGGTCGTGAGCCGTCACCCAGCAGCGGCGACAGCAGGTCGATCGGCTGGCCGGCCAGCGTTTGGCATGACAGCGCCACGAATACCATGATGAAGACGATCTGCGCGCCGACGATCAGGTTGCTGGTTTTGGCCACCGAATGGATGCCGACCACGTTGAGCACGGTGACCAGGGCGATCGAGGCCAGCGCGATGGACCACGCCGGGATGGCCGGGAAGGCGATATTGAGGAACAAGCCGATCAACAGGTAGTTGATCATCGGCAGGAACAGATAGTCGAGCAGCAACGACCAGCCCGCGAGAAAGCCGATGTTGGGGCCGAAAGCCATGTTGGTGTAGGAGTACGCCGAGCCTGCCACTGGGAAACGCTTGACCATGAAACTGTAGGACGCTGCGGTGAACAGCATGGCCACCAAGGTGACCATGTAGGCGCTGGCGGTGCGGCCGCCGGTCAGCTCTGTCACGATGCCATAGGTGGTGAAGATGGTCAGCGGGACCATGTACACCAGGCCGAAGAACACCAGGGCCGGAAGGCCGAGAACACGGCGAAGCTGAGCGGAGTTGGAGCTGGGTGGGTTGGCCATCGATCGATCCAGAGCGTTTTTTTAGTTGTGCTTTGGTCGATTTTTATCCACTTGCGTGGGGGATGACAAAAAAGTAATCCTTATGTTGATTATTAGCCTGGGTTTTAATCGGATTGTTGGGCTGCCTGAGCGGGCCGCGGGTGGCAGCCCAAGCCCGAAGATAGCACCACCCTGCGTAGGAGCGGGTTCACCCGCGAAGAGGCCCCACCAGGCGGTAAAGACCTCAGCCCATCTCCCCCCGCAGTTGCTCGATCCGCTGGTCCTTGTCCCACCACAACTGGTTCACCCAGGCCTGCACGGTCTGGCGGAATTCAGGATCGTTCTCGTAATCCCCCGCCCACAATCCAGGGTCCAGCTCACGCACCTGAATGTCGATAATCACCCGGCTAATGCTGCCATTGAGCAAATCCCAGAACCCCGGCGCCTTGTTGCCTGGGTACACGATGGTCACGTCCAGCAGCGCATCGAGCTGATCACCCAGCGCCGCCAGCACGAACGCCACGCCACCGGCCTTGGGCTTGAGCAGGTAACGGTATGGCGACTGTTGCGCCTGGCGCTTGGCGTCGCTGAAGCGCGTGCCTTCGAGGTAGTTGACCACGGTCACCGGCTGGCGCTTGAACAGCTCGCAGGCGGCCTTGGTGATCTCCAGGTCCTTGCCCTTCAGCTCGGGGTGCTTGGCCAGAAAGGCCTTGCTGTAGCGCTTCATGAACGGGTAATCCAGCCCCCACCAGGCCAGCCCCAGCAGCGGTACCCAGATCAGCTCTTTTTTCAGGAAGAACTTGAAGAACGGCGTGCGCCGGTTGAGGCTTTCGATCAGGGCCGGAATGTCCACCCAGGACTGGTGGTTGCTCACCGCCAGGTAGGAAGTGTCCTTGCGCAGGTTCTCGACGCCGCGGATATCCCACTGGGTGGGGATGCACAGGGCAAAGATGGCCTTGTCGATTTCCGACCAGGTTTCGGCCACCCACATCACCGCCCACGAGGCATAGTCACGGCCACGGCCCGGCAACACCAGTTTGAGCAGGGCGAAGACCAGCAGCGGGCAGATCAGCACCAAGGTGTTGAGCAGCAGCAGGGTGGTCGTAAGAATGCCGGTAAGCAGGCGACGCATAAGGAAACTCTTGTTGTATGAAGTTGGCAGGGCGCAATGATAAGCAGCGCCGTGGCCTACGCCAAATGTCCGATGCCCGGCGGCAGGAACAAATGTTTCACAACATGTTGGATAACCTTGTGACAACGAACCTATCCTGCCAGTGCAGTCTAAGCACTGACCTCTTTGAAGGAAGCCTGCCTGTGAAACCTTTGCTTGCCCTGTTGTCGTTGTTGTCACTGCCGGTAATGGCCGCCGACCCTACCCTCTACGGCCGCTACGAGAACATCGCCCTGCCCGAGCTGGGCGAAACGTTGAAAGCCAAGATGGATACCGGCGCCTTTACCGCGTCGCTGTCGGCCAAGGATATCGAGTTGTTCACCCGCGATGGCGATGAGTGGGTGCGCTTTCGCCTGGCGACCAAGGACGCCGATGGCAAAGTTTACGAGCACAAGGTCTCGCGTATCAGCAAGATCAAAGGGCGGGCCGATGAGGAAGACGAAGGGGATACGCCGGAAGTTTCCAAGCGCCCGGTGGTCGACCTGCAGTTGTGCCTGGGTGACGTGAAACGCACTGTCGAAGTGAACCTGGTGGACCGCAGCAACTTCAACTACCCGCTGTTGATTGGCTCCAAGGCGCTGCGCGAGTTCAAGGCGGCGGTCAACCCGGCGAAGAAATTTACTGCTGGCAAGCCAGACTGCTGATAGGTAGCTTGAGGGAGGGCAAACAGGTCGGGCGCTGATTGGATCAGGATTGGGCAGTTGTTTCCTGTGGGATTCCGGTGAGGCCTTCGCGGGCATGCCCGCTCCCACAGGTACTGCACAGCTCTCGAATACTGTGATGTCCCTGTGGGAGCGGGCGTGCCCGCGAAGAGGCCCTTCAGGCCTGCGGAGAAGTGGCGACCATCGACGGCCGCTTGCTCACCTCGGCATACCACGCGGCCAGCCCGGGCTGGTGCTCGCGCCAGCCGAACTCGGGCTGACGCAGGTCCAGATACCCCAGCGCACAGGCCACGCCTATCGCCGCCAGGTCGAACCCGGACATCAGCTCAGGCAAATGCTCCTGCTCCAGGTTGGCCAGGCTACGGCGAATCTTGTCGCCCTGCGCCTGCAGCCAACCGTCCCAGCGCTTGTCTTCAGGCCGCAGGAAGCTTTCATAACGGCACGATACCGCTGCATCCAGGACCGCATCGGCCTGCGACACCAGCGTCAGGCGCCGCCAGCGCGCCGAGCCTTCGCGTGGCAGCAGCGGCAGGCCGACGTGCTGCTGGTCCAGGTACTCACAGATCACCCGGCTGTCGTGCAGCACGGTGCCGTCTTCCAGGCGCAGCGCCGGGATCTTGCCGATCGGGTTGCCCTGGTTCAGCTGCGGGTCGCCGCTCACCGGGCTGATGTTGACCGGCTGCAGCTGCACCCGCTGCAACTGGCCGGTTTCGTGCAGCACAACCATCACTTTGCGCACGAACGGTGACAAGGGCGAGTGGAACAGCGTCATCGTGCTCATGCTTCAGTTACCTTGCAGGCTGGGTGGCAGGCACACGCCGGTACCGCCGATGCCGCAATAGCCGTCCGGGTTCTTGGCAAGGTACTGCTGGTGGTAGGCCTCGGCGAAATACACCGTCGGTGCCTGATCGATTTCGGTGGTGATTTCGCCGAACCCGGCCTTGCTCAGCTCGGCCTGGAAGGCGTCACGGCTGGCCTTGGCCTGTTCCAGCTGTTCCGGGCTGGTACAGTAGATGGCCGAGCGGTATTGGGTACCGACATCGTTACCCTGGCGCATGCCCTGGGTCGGGTTGTGCAGCTCCCAGAACATCGCCAGCAGTTCGCGGTAGCTGACCTTGTCCTTGTCGAACACCACCAGCACCACTTCGGTGTGGCCGGTCAGGCCCGAGCAGACCTCTTCGTAGGTTGGGTTCGGGGTAAAACCGCCGGCGTAGCCCACCACGGTGCTGACCACCCCTTCGCGCTGCCAGAAACGGCGCTCGGCACCCCAGAAGCAGCCCAGGCCGAAGATGGCGAAGTCGATGCTGCCTTCGAAGAACGGGCCGAGCAATGGGGTGTCCTTGAAGACGTAGTGGAACTCGGGCAGGCTCATTGGCGTTTCGCGGCCAGGCAGGGCCTGTTCCGCGGTAGGCATGACGTTTTTGTTCACCAGGATTTCCGAACGCAGGACCATGGCCGTTCCTCTGTGTTTAATCAGTTGGATAGGTTTTGGGGCTTTCGCGGGCATGCCCGCTCCCACAGGATGAACGTTGTGGGGAACCTGTGGGAGTGGGCGTGCCCGCGAAGAGGCCCGAATGGCTTCTATAGTGCCCGAGGTTTACGCCGCTGTCAGGCCACCGGTCCACGCGGATAGCGCTTCAACCGCTCGGCCAGCTCGCGCCCCGGGATCGGCCGGTCGAACAGGTAGCCCTGGCCCACATCACACCGGTGCCTGCGCAAGAATGCCAACTGCTCCGGGGTTTCGATGCCCTCGGCCACCACCTTCAGCTTCAGGTTGTGGGCCATGGCGATCACTGCCGAGGTGATTTCCATGTCGTCCTGGTTGTCGGGGATCTCGTTGATGAAGCTACGGTCGATCTTGAGGATGTCGATCGGAAACTTCTTGAGGTAGCTCAGCGACGAGTAGCCGGTGCCGAAGTCGTCCATGGCCAGGGTCAGCCCCAGGGCCTTGAGTTCCTCCAGCTGGCGGTGGGTGTCTTCGCTGGCTTCCAGCAGCAAGCCTTCGGTCAGCTCCAGCTCCAGCAGGTGCGGGGGCAGGGCTTCTTCCTTGAGGATGCTGCTGATCGACGCCACCAGGTCCGGGTCGGAAAACTGCTTGGGCGACAGGTTGATGGCCACATGCAGGTTACCCATGCCAGCGGCGCTCAATTCCTGGCTCATGCGGCAGGACTGGCGCACGACCCACTTGCCAATGGGGATGATCAGGCCAGTTTCCTCGGCCACGCTGATGAACTGGTCCGGGCGGATCATGCCGCGCTCGGGGTGGTTCCAGCGCAGCAGCGCCTCCAGGCCCAGCAGGCGACCGCTGCGCAGGCACAGCTTGGGCTGGTAGAACACCTCCAGCTCGTTCTGGGTCAGTGCGCGCCGCAGGTTGTTCTCGACGAACAGCTTGTAGCTGGCCTCGGCATTGAGCACTTCGGTGAACACCTGCACCTGGTGCTTGCCGTTGGCCTTGGCCTTGTGCAGCGCCAGGCCGGCGTTCTTCATCAGGCTGGCCGGGTCACTGCCGTGCAAGGGTGCATAGGCCAGGCCGACCGAGGCGGTAACGTTGATCAACTGGTTGTCGACGAACATCGGCTTGTCGAGGGTGCGCAGCAACTGCAAGGCCACGCCCTGGCCATCTTCCAGGATGGTGTTGTCCAGCAGCACGGCGAACTCGTTGCTGGCAAAGCGTGCCAGGATACCGCCGCTGTGCAGGCTGTTGCGCAGGCGCCGGGCCAGGCTGATGAGCAGCTTGTCGCCGGTCTGATGCCCAAGGCTGTCGTTGATGCGCTTGAAGTTGTCGATGTCTACCAGCAGCAGGCACATCGAGTGTTCGCCGTCGCGGGCAAAGCGCTCATCCAGGCTGCGAATGAACGCCGGGCGGTTGCCCAGGTTGGTCAGGTTGTCGGTGTACGCCAGGCGTTCGATGCGCTGCTGCGCCAGTTTGGTCTGGGTGATGTCTTCATAGATGCCGATGTAGTGGGTCAGCTCACGGTTGTCGCCGTACACCTTGGAAATCGACAGCTGCCCCCAGTAGGGCTCGAGGTTCTTGCGCCGGCTCTTGAATTCGCCTTGCCAGCTGTTGCCCATGGCCAGGCTCGACGGTGAGTCGAACAACAACTCATTGAGGTTTTCCAGCGCCGGCAGCTCGCCGAGGTGGTGGCCTTGTACTTCGTCGGTGCTGTACTGGGTAATGGCGGTAAAGCTTGGGTTGACGTACTCCACCCGGCCATCGCGGTTGACCAGCAGGAACGCGCTGGCGCTTTGTTCGACCGCACGCTGGAACAGGTGCAGGGCGTTGGCTGCAGCGCGGCGGTTATGGTTGGTGATGACCTGGGCGAACTGGTCGGCCAGTTCGCCGGCGAAGGCGATTTCATCCGACTGCCAGGCCCGCGGCTGGCCGGTCTGTTCCAGGCACAGCACACCCACCACCTGGCCGTCGACACGAATGCTGGCGTCGAGCATGGCCTTGTTTTCCGGGCACAGACTTCGTGCCAGCTCACGGGTGCGCGGGTCATGGCCGGCGTTATGGGCATCGATGGCGCGGCTGGCGTGCAGCGCGTCGAGGTAGTCCGGGAATCGGCTGGCGTCGATGGCTTCGGGGCGGCGGTGTTCCTGGGTGTCGCGTTTCCACGCGGTGATCGGCTCCAGGCGCTGGTCTTCCAGGTGCCAGATGCTGGCGCTGTCGACGTTGTAGATTTCGCAAGCGCTCTGGGTGATCAGCTGGGCGGCTTCCAGCAGCGAGTTTTCGGCACTGTAACGTTGGCGGGCCAGGCGCAGGATCAGGTCTTGCTGGCCGCGCACGCGCTCCAGGTGCTCGAGTTGCTCCTGCTGGGCGCGCTGGTTCAGTTGCAGGGCCAGCTGCAGGCGGTTGTTGCGCGACTCCAGGTCGTTGGCATCCTGCTCGGCGGCGTCGTGCGGCTGGTCGTCGAGTACGCTCAGGTAGCCACGCAGCAGCAGGCGGTTGTGCTGCTTGTAGGCTTCACCCGCCTCCAGCAGGCGCAGTGCGGTATTGGGCGTATGCAGGGTATAGCGCACCCGGTAGTAACCGCGCTGGGCCAGTTGCTGCTGGATCTCGTCGTGCAGGCGGTAGCGTGCCTCGGGCTCCATCAGGCTGGCGTAGGGCGCATCGAACTGTGCGCACAAGGTGCCGGCATGCAGGCCGAACTGCCGCTCGCAGGCTGGGTCCAGGTAAAGCATGGCCCAGCTGGCTTCGTTGAGCCGTTCGAAACGCAGCATGCCCAGCCGCGAGGGCACGGGTAACGGCGTGACGACCTCGGCCGCCACACGGCTGGCGGCATCGGGTTGGCTTTTCATCGAAGACTCGCTTGAAGAGGGAATGCTGCGTAGGGCCGCTGCGGGTCTGGCAAGGTTGCATCATGTGCCGAGGGCTGGCAAGCAGCCATGTGTGATGCTGTGTAGGGGTTATCGGCGGCCTGGCCGGAATCTGTAGTTTGGCCTGGTTTTCCGGCGGGCAAAAAAAGCCCCGCCAATCGACGGGGTTGAGGTACGAGCGTGGCAGCTCGAAAAAGGAACTGCCCCTGCATGCAGGGGCAGTGGGCCGCCTTACAGCAGCATGGTGCGGATGTCGCCCAGCACGTCGCCCAGGCGCTTGGTGAAGCGCGCGGCGGCAGCGCCGTTGATCACACGGTGATCGTAGGACAGCGACAGTGGCAGCATCAGCTTGGGCTGGAAGGCCTTGCCATCCCAGACCGGCTGCATGGTTGCCTTGGACACGCCAAGGATCGCCACTTCCGGCGCGTTGACGATCGGCGTGAAGCCGGTGCCGCCAATGTGGCCGAGGCTGGAGATGGTGAAGCAGGCACCTTGCATCTCGTCCGCCGAGAGCTTCTTGGTACGGGCTTTTTCAGCCAGCGCCGCAGCTTCGGCAGCCAGTTGCAGCAGGCTCTTCTGGTCGACGTTCTTGATCACAGGGACCAGCAGGCCGTCCGGGGTGTCCACGGCGAAGCCGATGTGCACGTACTTCTTGCGGATGATGGCCTTGCCGCTTGGCGCCAGCGAGCTGTTGAAGTCTGGCAGTTCCTTGAGCAGGAATGCGCAGGCCTTGAGCAGCAGTGGCAGCACGGTCAGCTTCACGCCAGCCTTTTCGGCCACGGCCTTCTGCGCCACGCGGAAGGCTTCCAGCTCGGTGATGTCGGCGGAGTCGAACTGGGTCACGTGCGGCACGTTCAGCCAGCTGCGGTGCAGGTTGGCGGCACCGACCTGCATCAGGCGGGTCAGGGCCACTTCTTCCACTTCACCGAACTTGCTGAAGTCCACGGCAGGGATCGGCGGGATGCCGGCGCCACCGGTCGCGCCGGCAGCTGCCGGGGCGCTCGATGCCTTTTGCATCATCGCTTTGACGTAGACCTGCACGTCTTCCTTCAGGATGCGGCCGTGCGGGCCGGTGGCCGCGACTGCGCCCAGGTCGACACCGAATTCACGGGCCAGCTGGCGCACCGCCGGGCCTGCGTGGACCTTGGCGTTGCTACCGGCAGCCGGCGCGGTGGTGGCCGGCGCAGGGGCTGCCGCCGGGGCGGCCGCAGCAGGTGCGGCAGCCGGGGCAGCCTCAGCCTTGGCCGCAGCAGGTGCGGCAGCCGGGGCAGCCTCAGCCTTGGCCGGGGCAGCGGCGGCAGGTGCCGGGGCAGCAGCAGGTGCTGCGCCAGCGACCTTCAGCTTGAAGATCAGGTCGCCAGTGCCGACTTCGTCTTCCAGCTTGCACAGGACTTCTTCGACCACGCCGGCAGCCGGCGACGGGATTTCCATGGAGGCCTTGTCGGACTCCAGGGTAATCAGCGACTGGTCGGCTTCGACGGTGTCGCCGACCTTGACCAGTACTTCGATGATCTTGGCTTTGCCCGACGAACCGATGTCTGGCACGTGGATGTCCTGCACGGCGGCGGCAGCCGGTGCAGCCGCTGCCGCTGGGGCAGGGGCGGCTTCAGCGGCCGGGGCCGGGGCTGCAGCCTCGGCCGGTGCAGCGGCTGGCGCCTCAGGGGCCGCAGCAGCGGCGCCCTCGGCTTCCAGCACCAGCAGTTCGTCGCCTTCCTTCAGGCGGTCGCCCAGCTTGACCTTCAGCTCCTTGATGACACCGGCCTTGGGCGCCGGGATCTCCATGGAGGCCTTGTCGGACTCCAGGGTCAGCAGGCTCTGGTCAGCCTCGATACGGTCACCGACCTTGACGAACAGCTCGATGATTTCACCTTCACCGCTGCCGATGTCAGGTACGCGAATGAGTTCGCTCACTTAAAAATACTCCTCAGCAGTCCAGTGGGTTGCGCTTGTCCGGGTCGATGCCGAACTTGACGATAGCGTCTGCAACAACCTTGGGTTCGATCTCGCCACGGTCAGCCAGGGCTTCCAGGGCAGCCAGCACCACGAAGTGGCGGTCAACTTCGAAGAAGTGACGCAGCTTCTTGCGGCTGTCGCTGCGACCGTAACCGTCGGTACCCAGGACCTTGAACTCTTTGCTCGGTACCCACTGGCGAATCTGCTCGGCGAACAGCTTCATGTAGTCGGTAGAGGCAATGACCGGGCCTTTGCGACCGGCCAGGCACTGCTCGACGTAGGTCTCTTGTGGCTTCTGGCCAGGCTTCAGGCGGTTGGCGCGCTCTACGGCCAGGCCGTCGCGACGCAGTTCGTTGAAGCTGGTGACGCTCCACACGTCGGCGCCGACGTTGAACTCTTCACGCAGGATCTTCGCCGCCTCGCGCACTTCGCGCAGGATGGTGCCGGAGCCCATCAGCTGTACGTGGTGTGCCGCTTCGCGGGTGTCTTCTTCGAGCAGGTACATGCCCTTGATGATGCCTTCCTCGACACCGGCCGGCATGGCTGGCTGCTGGTAGGATTCGTTCATCACGGTGATGTAGTAGAAGATGTCCTGTTGCTCTTCGGTCATCTTCTTCATGCCGTCCTGGATGATCACCGCCAGCTCGTAGCCGTAGGTTGGATCGTAGGTGCGGCAGTTCGGAATGGTGCCCGCCATCATGTGGCTGTGACCGTCTTCGTGCTGCAGGCCTTCACCGTTGAGGGTGGTACGGCCGGCAGTACCGCCGATCAGGAAGCCACGGGTGCGGCTGTCGCCAGCGGCCCAGGCCAGGTCGCCGATACGCTGGAAGCCGAACATCGAGTAGAAGATGTAGAACGGCAGCATCGGCTGGTTGTGGCAGCTGTACGAGGTACCGGCAGCGATGAACGACGACATGGCGCCGGCTTCGTTGATGCCTTCTTCCAGGATCTGGCCCTTCTTGTCCTCGCGGTAGAACATCACCTGGTCTTTGTCGACTGGCTCGTAGAGCTGGCCGACCGACGAGTAGATACCCAGCTGGCGGAACATGCCTTCCATACCGAAGGTACGGGCTTCGTCCGGGATGATCGGCACGATGCGCTGGCCGATGTCCTTGTCCTTGACCAGCTGCGCCAGAATACGCACGAAGGCCATGGTGGTGGAGATTTCGCGGTCGCCCGAGCCGTCCAGGATCGCTTTCAGCGTTTCCAGTGGCGGGGTTGGCACGCTGAAGCTCTTGGCCCGGCGCTGAGGCACGAAACCGCCCAGGGCAGCACGGCGCTCGGCCAGGTACTTGGCTTCGGCAGAACCTTCTTCGGGCTTGTAGAACGGCAGGTTCTCGAGGTCGGCATCCTTGACCGGGATGTCGAAGCGGTCACGGAAGTGACGCAGGCTGTCGACGTCGACCTTCTTGGTGTTGTGCGCGGTGTTCTTGGCTTCGCCGGCACCGGTACCGTAACCCTTGATGGTCTTGGCCAGGATGACGGTCGGCTGCTCTTTGTGGTTCACCGCCTGGTGGTAAGCCGCGTAGACCTTGTACGGGTCGTGGCCGCCACGGTTGAGCTTCCAGATCTCGTCGTCGGACAGGTCTTCGACCATGGCCTTGAGTTCCGGGGTGTTGAAGAAGTTCTCACGAACGTACGCGCCGTCTTTGGCTTTGTAGTTCTGGTACTCGCCGTCGATGACTTCGTCCATGCGGCGCTGCAGGGCACCGTTGGTGTCCTTGGCCAGCAGTGGGTCCCAGAAGCGGCCCCAGACGACTTTGTTGACGTTCCAGCCACCGCCACGGAACACACCTTCGAGTTCCTGGATGATCTTGCCGTTGCCGCGAACCGGGCCGTCGAGGCGCTGCAGGTTGCAGTTGATGACGAAGATCAGGTTGTCCAGCTTCTCGCGGCCGGCCAGGGCGATTGCACCCAGCGATTCCGGCTCGTCGCACTCGCCGTCGCCCATGAAGCACCAGACTTTCTGCTTGCCGGCAGGGATGAAGCCGCGCGCTTCCAGGTACTTCATGAAGCGGGCCTGGTAGATGGCCTGGATCGGGCCCAGACCCATCGAAACGGTCGGGAACTGCCAGAAGTCAGGCATCAGCCATGGGTGAGGGTACGAAGACAGGCCGTTGCCGTCCACTTCCTGGCGGAAGTTGTTCATCTGATCTTCGCTGATGCGGCCTTCCATGAAGGCGCGGGCATAGATGCCTGGGGAGGCGTGGCCCTGGAAGAAGATCAGGTCGCCGCCATGTTCTTCGGTCGGGGCCTGGAAGAAGTAGTTGAAGCCGATGTCGTACAGGGTGGCGCTGGAGGCGAAGCTGGAGATGTGTCCGCCCAGGTCCGAGTCTTTCAGGTTGGTACGCATGACCATGGCCAGGGCGTTCCAACGCACCATCGAGCGAATGCGGCGTTCCATGAACAGGTCGCCAGGCATGCGTGCTTCGTGGGTGACAGGGATGGTGTTGCGGTATGGCGTGGTGATCGCATACGGCAGCTGGGAACCACTACGGGTGGCCAGCTCGCCCATACGGGTCATCAGGTAATGAGCGCGGTCTTCGCCTTCTTTGTCGAGGACCGACTCCAGGGCATCCAGCCATTCCTGGGTTTCGATTGGATCGAGGTCTTGCATGGCTTGCTCCAGGGCGGAAAGGCAACCAGAATCGATTGCCTGAGATTGCGACTGGCCTTATGGGCAGACGTCGTGAATTCTTGGATTACCGGGGTGTCGTCCGGCGCGTTGTAGTTTTACTACATTTGCTTGCGCATTTCATGCTTTTACACGACACGAGTAGTAGTAAAACTACAATTGTGCGACGTTTGGTCGCACGTTGGCTTGTGAGGAAAAACGTTCATGTTGGTTGGCATTGTGTCGCGAACGGGTGTTTCTTGATGTTTGTTGCCAATTTTGCATTTTTTTCAGCTATTTCCAACTTTTGTACGACAGTCCAACCGTGGTCCGGCTTCCCTTTGGCCGCTTTTTTCTCTCTATTTCACGCCGATCAAGGATAGACCATGCGCCTACCTTTGCCCTCCGATCTGCCTGCCAGCTTGCAGCCGCTGGTTTCTCGCAACCAGCAGTTCCTGCGCGATGCCGTGGCGGCTCACCCCGAACTGGACCTGAACGATTGCAGTGCAGCCCAGCGGCACCAGTTCGACCAGGTGGCCGCGGCCAGCGACTTCGTGCTGGGCGTGGCCCAGCGCGACCCGGCCATGCTGTTTGCCCTGCTGGCCAGCGGTGAGCTGGAACGGCGCTATGCCCCGGGGGAGCTGCGCGGGCAAATTGCCGCGGCGGCGCAGGCGGCGCAAAGCGAAGAGGAACTGGCGCGCAACCTGCGCCGCGCGCGCAATCGGCAGCAAGTGCGCATCATCTGGCGTGACATTACCCGCCAGGCGGAACTTGGCGAAACCTGCCGCGACCTGTCGGACCTGGCCGATGCCTGCATCGACGAAGCCTACCAATGGCTTTACCCGCGCCACTGCCAGCAATTCGGGACGCCCATCGGCAACCGCAGTGGCCAGCCGCAGCACATGGTTGTGCTGGGCATGGGCAAGCTGGGCGCGGTCGAACTCAACCTGTCCTCGGACATCGACCTGATCTTCGGTTTCCCCGAGGGCGGTGAAACCGAAGGGGTCAAGCGCTCGCTGGACAACCAGGAGTTCTTTACCCGCCTGGGCCAGCGCCTGATCAAGGCATTGGACCCGGTGACCGTCGACGGCTTCGTGTTCCGCGTCGACATGCGGTTGCGCCCTTACGGCTCTGCCGGGGCCCTGGTGCTCAGCTTCAATGCCCTGGAGCAGTATTACCAGGACCAGGGGCGCGACTGGGAACGCTACGCCATGATCAAGGCTCGGGTGGTGGCCGGCGATCAGGCTGCTGGCGCGCAGTTGCAGGAAATGCTGCGCCCGTTCGTGTACCGCCGCTACCTGGACTTTTCCGCCATCGAAGCGCTGCGCACCATGAAGCAGTTGATCCAGCAGGAAGTCCGGCGCAAGGGCATGGCCGAAAACATCAAGCTCGGTGCTGGCGGCATTCGTGAGGTCGAGTTCATCGCCCAGGCGTTCCAGCTGATCCACGGTGGGCGTGACCTCAGCCTGCAGCAGCGGCCGTTGCTCAAGGTGCTGGCCACCCTCGAAGGCCAGGGCTACCTGCCGCCGGCAGTGGTGGCTGAGCTGCGCGAAGGCTATGAGTTCCTGCGTTATACCGAGCACGCCATCCAGGCCATCGCCGACCGCCAGACTCAGATGCTGCCCGAGGGCGAGACCGATCAGGCGCGGGTCGCCTTCATGCTTGGCTTTGCCGACTGGCAGAGCTTCCACGACCAGCTGACGTACTGGCGTGGCCGCATCGACTGGCATTTCCGCCAGGTCATTGCCGACCCGGACGATGAAGACGGTGAAGGCGAGTTGGTGGTGGGCGGTGAGTGGTCGCCGCTGTGGGAGCAGGCCCAGGACGAGGAAGCGGCTGGTCGCCAACTGGAGGAGGCCGGCTTCAAGGCGCCTGTGGACGCTTTGCGGCGCCTGGCCGCGTTGCGCTCAAGCCCGCAGCTGCGCTCCATGCAACGCATCGGGCGTGAGCGCCTGGATGCCTTTATTCCACGCTTGCTGGCGCAAGCGGTGGAGCACGACAACCCCGACCTGGTACTCGAGCGGGTATTGCCGCTGGTAGAGGCGGTGGCGCGGCGTTCGGCCTACCTGGTGCTGCTGACGGAAAACCCGGGTGCATTGCGCCAACTGTTGACCCTGTGCGCCGCCAGCCCCTGGATCGCCGAGCAGATGGCCCGCTACCCGCTGCTGCTCGATGAGTTGCTCAATGAGGGCCGCCTGTTCAGCCCCCCACTGGCGCCAGAGCTGGCCAGCGAGCTGCGCGAGCGCCTGACGCGCATCCCCGAAGACGACCTTGAGCAGCAGATGGAGGCGCTGCGCCATTTCAAGCTGGCCCACAGCCTGCGCGTGGCGGCCTCGGAAATCAGCGGCAACCTGCCCTTGATGAAGGTCAGCGACTACCTGACCTGGCTGGCCGAGGCCATTCTCGACCAGGTGCTGGCGCTGGCCTGGCGCCAGACCGTGGCCCGCCACGGTCAGCCCAAGCGCAGTGACGGCAGCCTGTGCGACCCAGGGTTCATCATCATCGGCTACGGCAAGATGGGTGGGCTGGAACTGGGCCACGGCTCGGACCTGGACCTGGTGTTCATCCACGATGGTGACCCGCAGGCGGAAACCGACGGGGCCAAGCCGATCGACAGTGCGCAGTTCTTTACCCGCCTTGGCCAACGCATCATTCACCTGCTGACCACCCAGACCAACTCGGGCCAGCTGTATGACGTGGACATGCGCTTGCGCCCGTCAGGGGCTTCGGGCCTGCTGGTCAGTTCGCTGGGGGCCTTCGAGCGCTACCAGCAGAACGAAGCCTGGACCTGGGAGCACCAGGCCCTGGTGCGGGCCCGTGTGCTGGTCGGTTGCAAGCAGGTGGGGGCTGCGTTCGAGGGCGTGCGCGCCAAGGTGCTGGGCCAGGCCCGTGACTTTGGGAAGCTGCGCAGCGAAGTGAGCGAAATGCGCGCCAAGATGCGTGACAACCTGGGCACCAAGGCCACCGCCGCCGGGACTGCAGCCAATGCCTTCGAGGCTGGCATGCCGTTCGATATCAAGCAGGATGCCGGCGGTATCGTCGATATTGAATTTATGGTGCAATACGCCGCTTTGGCCTGGGGCCACGAGCACCCGGCCATACTCCGATGGACCGATAACATCCGCATTCTGGAAGAGCTGGAGCAGGCAGGTTTGCTGCCAGCCAGTGACGCGGTGCTGTTGCGTGAAGTGTACAAGGCGTTCCGCTCGGCCTCGCACCGCCAGGCCCTGCAGAAACAGGCCGGGGTGATCGATGCGGCGCAGTTTGCCGATGAACGCCGTGAGGTGCGGCGGATCTGGGGTGAGCTGGGTTTGACTTGAGAATGTTGGGGCCGCGTTGCGGCCCATCGCGACACAAGGCCGCTCCTACAGGAGAACGCATTCCCTTGTAGGAGCGGCCTTGTGTCGCGATGGGCTGCAAAGCAGCCCCAAAGGCTCATGCTTCACCACCGGTGGTACACTGTCCGCCACATAGCCTGAATATAAAGAGGGGAGGCCAGGCTGAACCGCAGCCTGTAGCCTCCCCGAGCGTTTCTGGACTAAGCATGAGAATACTGATCATTGGCCCCAGCTGGGTCGGCGACATGGTGATGGCGCAGACCCTGTTCCAGTGCCTGAAACAGCAGCACCCCGACTGCGTGATCGACGTGCTGGCCCCCGAGTGGAGCCGGCCGATCCTCGAACGCATGCCCGAAGTGCGCCAGGCCTTGAGCTTTCCGCTCGGCCACGGCGCACTGGAGCTGGCCACGCGGCGGCGTATCGGCAAGTCCCTGGCCGGCCAGTACGACCAGGCCATCCTGCTGCCCAACTCGTTGAAGTCGGCGCTGGTCCCCTTCTTCGCCGGCATTCCCAAACGCACCGGCTGGCGCGGCGAAATGCGTTTCGGCCTGCTCAATGACGTGCGCAAGCTGGACAAGGCCCGCTACCCGCTGATGATCGAGCGTTTCATGGCCCTGGCCTACGCCCCTGGTGCCGAATTGCCGCAACCGTACCCGCGCCCGCACCTGCAAATCGAAGCCCAGAGCCGCGAGGCCGCCTTGGCCAAGTTCGGCCTGGAGCTCGACCGCCCGGTACTGGCGCTGTGCCCCGGTGCCGAGTTTGGCGAGGCCAAGCGCTGGCCGGCCGAACACTATGCCGCCGTGGCGGATGCGATGATCCGCCAGGGCTGGCAGGTATGGCTGTTCGGCTCGAAAAACGACCACCCGGTGGGCGAGCAGATCCGCGACCGGCTGATCCCGGGGTTGCGCGAAGAGTCGGCCAACCTGGCTGGTGAAACCTCGCTGGCCGAGGCTATTGACCTGATGTCGTGCGCGCAGGCCGTGGTGTCCAACGACTCGGGGCTGATGCACGTGGCGGCTGCGCTCAACCGCCCGCTGGTGGCCGTATATGGCTCCACCTCGCCCGGCTTCACCCCACCGCTGGCCGAACAGGTGGAAGTGGTGCGCACCGGTATCGAGTGCAGCCCCTGCTTTGACCGCACCTGCCGCTTCGGCCACTACAACTGCCTGCGCCTGCTGGAGCCCGGTAAAGTCATCGCCGCCCTGCATAGCCTGAGCGGGCCGGACCTGATCGATGCCGTGGCCGAGGTCGACTAAGTGCGGGTACTGATCATCAAGACCTCATCCCTGGGTGACGTGATCCATACCCTGCCGGCACTGACCGATGCCGCCCATGCGCTCCCGGGCATCCGGTTCGACTGGGTGGTGGAAGAAGGCTTCGCCGAAATCCCCAGCTGGCACCCGGCGGTCGACCAGGTCATCCCGGTGGCCATCCGCCGCTGGCGCAAGAACCTTTGGCAAACCCTCAAGAGCGGCGAATGGAAGGCCTTCAAGCAGCGCTTACGCGCGCGCAAGTACGACCTGGTGATCGACGCCCAGGGCCTGGTCAAGTCGGCCTGGCTCACCCGCTACGTGAAGGCCCCGGTGGCTGGCCTGGACCGCTATTCGGCCCGTGAAGGCTGGGCCAGCCGCTTTTATGACCGGCGCCTGTCGGTTGCTACCGGCCAGCATGCGGTCGAGCGGGTGCGCCAGCTGTTCGCCATGGCCCTGGCCTACGACCTGCCCGAAGGCATCGGCAACTACGGCCTGGACCTCGAGCGCCTGCAACTGCCGCCAGCGGCGCCCTATGTCGTGTTCCTGCATGGCACCACCTGGGCGACCAAGCACTGGCCGGAAGCCTATTGGCGCGAACTGGCCGAGCGCATGGGCCGGCGCAAGCTGGAGGTGCGCCTGCCGTGGGGCAACCCGGCGGAGAAGGCGCGGGCCGAGCGCATTGCCCAAGGCTTGAACAATTGCCAGGTGCTCCCCAAATTGAACCTTGCCGGTGTGGCCCGCGTGCTGGCAGCGGCAAAGGCCTGCGTGGCGGTCGATACCGGCCTGGGCCACCTGGCCGCGGCACTCGATGTGCCGACCATTTCGTTATTCGGCCCGACCAACCCGGGCCTGACCGGCGCCTACGGACGGACCCAGATTCACCAGGCCAGTGACTGGCCCTGCGCGCCCTGCCTGCAGAAGAAGTGCACCTACAAACCGAGCGCCGATGACCTGGCCCGGTTCGATCTCAAACGCGAGTGGCCACTGTGCTTCACTCGCCTGAATCCCGAGCATGTGGCGAGCCGCTTGAGCGCGTTGCTGCTGGCTGAGGATGTCCGTTGATGCAACTGGCTTTCGTACTTTACAAATATTTCCCCTTTGGCGGGCTGCAACGCGACTTCATGCGCATTGCCCTGGAGTGCCAGAAGCGCGGCCACCAGATCCGTGTGTACACGTTGATCTGGGAGGGCGACATTCCTCCAGGCTTCGAGGTGCTGGTGGCGCCGGTCAAGGCGGTCTTCAACCACCGGCGCAACGAGAAGCTCAGTGCCTGGATGGCCGCCGACCTGGCCAAGCGCCCGGTCGACCGCCTGATCGGCTTCAACAAGATGCCGGGGCTGGACGTGTACTACGCCGCCGACGGCTGCTTCGAGGACAAGGCGCAAACCCTGCGTGGCGGCCTGTACCGCCGTTGGGGCCGCTACCGGCACTTTGCCGAGTACGAGCGTGCGGTGTTCGCCAAGGACGCGCATACCGAAGTGCTGATGATTTCCGAAGTGCAGCAGCCGCTGTTCATCAAGCATTACGGCACTCCGCTGGAGCGCTTCCACCTGTTGCCGCCGGGCATTTCCCAGGACCGCCGCGCGCCGGCCAATGCCGCCGAGATTCGCGCCGAGTTCCGCAAGGAGTTCAACCTGGGCGAGGGTGACCTGCTGCTGGTGCAGATCGGCTCGGGCTTCAAGACCAAGGGCGTGGACCGCAGCCTCAAGGCGCTGGCGGCACTGCCGTCGGCGCTGCGCAAGCGCACCCGGTTGATGGTCATCGGCCAGGACGACCCCAAGGTATTCCAGCTGCAAAGCGCTACCCTGGGCCTGGGCGACCAGGTGCAGTTCCTCAAGGGCCGTAGCGACATCCCGCGCTTTCTGCTGGGTGCCGACGTGCTGATTCACCCGGCGTACAACGAAAACACCGGTACAGTGCTGCTCGAAGCGCTGGTGGCCGGTTTGCCGGTGCTGGTGTCCAGGGTGTGCGGCTATGCCCATTACATTGCCGAGGCCGACAGTGGCCTGGTGCTGGACGAGCCGTTCGAGCAGGACCAGCTCAACAGCTACCTGCAGCGCATGCTGGAAGACCCGCAGGCCCGCGCCAGCTGGTCGCGCAACGGACTGGCATTCGCCGAAACCGCCGATCTGTACAGCATGCCGCAGCATGCTGCCGACGTGATCCTGGGGCAGAAAACCGCATGAAGCTGATACTGGCCGAACCCTTCAAACACCTGTGGGCCGGGCGCGATGCCTTCGACGCCGTGGAGGCGCTGCAAGGTGAGGTCTACCGCGAACTCGAAGGCCGCCGCACGCTGCGTACCGAGGTGGCTGGCGAGGGCTTTTTCGTCAAGATCCACCGCGGTATCGGCTGGGGCGAGATCTTCAAGAACCTGCTGACCGCCAAGCTGCCGGTGCTCGGTGCCGGCCAGGAGTGGCAGGCGATCCAGCGTTTGCATGAAGCGGGCGTGCCAACCATGACCGCGGTCGCCTACGGTGAGCGCGGCAGCAACCCCGCCGCGCAACATTCGTTCATCATCACCGAAGAGCTGGCGCCGACCATCAGCCTGGAAGACTTCAGCATCGACTGGGCCAGGCAGCCGCCCGAGCCGCGCCTGAAGCATGCGCTGATCGCCGAGGTGGCGAAAATGACCGGCGGCATGCACCGCGCCGGGGTCAACCACCGCGACTGCTACATCTGCCACTTCCTGCTGCACACTGACCGCGCGGTGACGGCGGATGATTTCAAACTGTCGGTGATCGACCTGCACCGCGCGCAAACCCGGGCGACAATCAGCCGGCGTTGGCGTGACAAGGACCTGGCGGCGCTGTACTTCTCGGCGCTGGACATCGGCCTTACCCAACGCGACAAATTGCGCTTCCTGCGCGCTTACTTCCAGCGCCCGCTGCGGCAAGTCCTCAAGGACGAAGCCGCGCTACTGGCCTGGCTGGAGCGCAAGGCGCAGAAACTCTACGATCGCAAGCAACGCTATGGGGATGCACTCTAATGGCGAGTTGGACACTGGCGCCGGGTTACCAACACCTGGCGGCGGACTTCGGCAGCCTCGATGCGGTATTTGCCATTCAAGGCGAACGCCTGACCCGCGACCCGCTCAGCGAGGTGGTGCGCATCGAGCGTGATGGGGTCAACTATTACGTCAAGCGGTACACCGGTGCCGGCAAGCACATGCGCCGCTACCTGGGCCGGCCGCGCATCAAGGCCGAATGGCAGAACCTCAAGCAGTTCGCCAAGTGGGGCATTCCCACCGCCGAAGTGGTGGCCTGGGGCCTTGAGCGCAATGGCCTGGCCTTTGGCCGCGGGGCGATGATCACCCGCGAGCTGCCCAACACCGAAGACCTGTCGGCACTGGCCGAGCGCAACGATGCGCGGCTGGCCGATCGCACCTGGGTCGACCATATCAGCCGCCAGTTGGCCCGCCATACCCGGGTGATGCACGAACACCGTTTCGCCCACAACGACCTGAAGTGGCGCAACCTGCTGGTCGATGACCAAGGCACGCTGTTCTTCATCGACTGCCCCACCGGCGATTTCTGGCGCGGGTTCATGTGGCGGCACCGGCTGATCAAAGACCTGGCCTGCCTCGACAAGGTGGCCAAGTACCACCTCTCGGCTACCCAGCGCCTGCGTTTCTACCTGCAGTACCGTGACCGTAAACGGCTTGATGCGCGCGACAAGAAACGCATTCGCCAGGTGCTGGGCTTTTTCGAGGGAAGGGAATGACCGACTACCTGGCCAGCGCAGAACTCGCGCTGCTCAAACGCCATGGGCTGGATGACTTCGAGGCGCTGTGGGCGCTGCAACTGGACGCCGTGGACGAGCCCAACACCGGCCGTGGCGGCTGGAGCAGCGTGTTCCGCCTGGAGCTCGAAGGCAAGGGGTACTACCTCAAGCGCCAGTGCGACTACCTGACCCGCACCCTGCACCGGCCGTTTGGCGAGCCAACCTTCGCCCGCGAATTCCGCAATATCAGCCGTTATCAGAAGTTGCACATTCCGGCCTTGCAGGCGGTGTTCTACGGTGAGCGCAAGCAGGGCGGCCAGCACCGGGCGATTCTGATGACTCGTGCCCTGGACGCGTGGGCCGACCTCGACAGCCTGCTGGGCCAATGGCCGCAGTTGGGCGAGGCCGAACGCAACGGCATCCTGCAGGCGTGCGGCCAGCTGGCGCGTACCCTGCACGGCGCCGGCCAGGTGCACGGCTGCTTCTACCCCAAGCACATCTTTCTGCGCCAGCGCCGCGAGGGGTGGGACGCCCAACTGATCGACCTGGAAAAGACCCGGCCGTTGCTGTTCGGCATGCGTGACCGCCTCAAAGACCTGGAGCCGCTGCTACGCCGCGCCCGGGCCTGGAGCGAGGCGGATGTCCGCACCTTGCTGGCCAGCTACCTGGCGCAGCCCGCCGAAGGCACGCTGGTCGACACCTGGCGGCAACGCCTGACGCAACGCCGTCGTGAAAAAGAGGCCCGCTGATGCGTTTGTCTGAACTCAAGGCTGCCGGGCGTAGCCCGTCACTGCCGCTGACCCTGACCTTGGCCGATGCCGCCGGCAGCGCTGACCTGCAGCTGCTCAGCCTGTTGCGTGTGCTACCGGGCCAGCGCTATGTCGGCGCCGGTGTGTGGCGCGGGACGCCAGTACTGGCCAAGTTGTTGGTGGGTGCTAACGCGGCGCGGCATTTCCAGCGCGAATTGCAGGGCGTGAAGCTGTTGGCCGGGCAGGGGCTGACCACGCCCAGGCTGCTGGCCGACGGGCTCAGGGAAGGCGAAGGTGGCTGGCTGCTGTTTGAATTCCTCGACGGTGCCCAAAGCCTGGCCGATGCCTGGGGCGCGGTGGAAAACCTGCCGGTGCTGGCCGACGCGCAGCAGCAGGTGCTGGGTGAGGCGCTGACGGCCGTGGCGCACATGCACGCCAAAGGCCTGTGGCAGGAAGACCTGCACCTGGACAACCTGCTGCGCCACGCCGGCAAGCTGTACCTGATCGATGGCGCCGGCATCAAGGCCGAAACCCCTGGCCAGCAACTCTCGCGCCCGCGGGTGCTGGAAAACCTCGGGGTATTCTTCGCCCAGTTGCCCAAGCGCCTGGAACCGTTCATCGAAGAGTTGCTGGTGCATTACCTGCTGGCCAATGCCGAGCACGCGCTGCCACTGGAAGCCTTGCAGAAGCAGGTGGACAAGGTGCGCAGCTGGCGGCAGAAGGACTACCTGGAAAAGGCCGGGCGCGAATGCAGCCTGTTCAGCGTACAGCGCAGCTTGTCGGGCTTGCGTGCGGTTCGCCGCAGCGAGGTGGCCGCCATGCTGCCGGTGCTGGAACAGGCCGATGCCTTGATCGACCAAGGCCACCTGTACAAGACCGGTGGCGCCGCCAGTGTGGCGCGTATCGAGGTGAATGGCCGGCAGTTGGTGCTCAAACGCTACAACATCAAGAACACCGCGCACTGGCTCAAGCGCTTCTGGCGCCCGAGCCGGGCCTGGCATTCATGGATCGAAGGGCACCGCCTGGAGTTTCTCGACATCGCCACGCCACGCCCCTTGGCGGTGCTGGAGCAGCGGGTGCTGGGCCTGCGCAGCCGTGCCTACCTGGTCACCGAGTATGTCGATGGCCCAGACCTGACCGCGTGCTTTGCGCCCTACGTGGAAAGTGGCGAGGCCCCGCAAGAACAGCTCGATGCGTTGGTGCAGGTGATGCAGCAGCTGATCCGCGAGCGCATCAGCCACGGCGACTTCAAGGGGCACAACCTGTTCTGGGACAACGGGCGCTGGTCGCTGATCGACCTGGACGCCATGTGCCAGCATGCCACCCAGCTCAGCTTCGCCCCCGCCTATGCCCGCGACCGGGCACGGCTGCTGCGCAACTGGCCAAGTGGCAGTGCCTTGCATCAGCGGTTGGACGGGCTGTTGCCGCGGCTTACCGAATAACAGTCTGGAAACGCCAGCCAGTCACTGCTTCGGCCGGGCTGGCGAACCCGGATGCGCCACTGGTCCCCCTGCCAACGCACAATGGCCCAGGCAATGGGCCTGCTGTGCGGTTGCCCGGGCATCAGCAAATGGTAATGGTTGTCCAGCAAGTGCGCGCGCAGCGGCAACGCCTGGCTGCCTGCCACCAGAAAGTACTCCCGGCCCAGGCGGTACAGCCCAGCGGTGTCGGTTGGCTCGGCGCCAGCGGGGTACGTGGGCAGTTGGCACGCTTTGAACAGCGCCTGCAAGTCGGGTAGCCCGTCATGCCACAGCACCACAGAGTCCACTACCCATTCGCCGTCTTCGCGGCGTTTGACCGGTACCTTGGTATAGGCGTCTGGCATGCGCGGGTCTACTACCCGCCAGCGGTAGCCGTCGAAAGCGACCTGGTATGTAGCCCCGCTGGCATCCCGGATGTAGTAGAAGCTCATGCCGGGGTACGGCGAGGGTTGCTCGTAGATACCTTCTTTGTGAATGCCATCCACGCGGTAGCGCAGTTTTTCACGGTTGATGTTCACGCTTGCCGAAGGCGGCAACTTCAGCGGTGGAGGCGAGGGTATTCCCCGCAACGCGCGGCGCATCACGGTTGTTCCACCCAGGTTGTTGACGGCGTCGTTGGCGTAGGTGAAGGCGTCGACGATGTGCTTCAGTACCTCGGTACGTTGCGCTTGCTTGAAGGCCTTGTGCGCATCGATCACCGACAGGATCGAACGCCCCAACGATACCGCCACCAGTGCCCGGTTGGGCAACACGAAGCTGATCAAGTCCAGAATGAGCGTCAGCCCGCGCAGGCCGAGCTCGGTCAGCAGTTCCCGCCGGGTGTTGGTGCTGGCATCGACCGCGGCCAGCATGGCATTCACTTCCGCGAGGTAGCGGGCCTGCTGGAAATCGCCGGTGATCGTCGGGCGTTGTACATGGGGCCCCATGCCGCCTTTGGTCAGCCATAGCTCGATTTGCTCACGGTCGGCCAGCGGCAGGCGGTCTTTCAGGTAATCGCGCAGGGCAGGTTGTTTGCGCAGGGTCTTGAGCATGTGCCGGGTATTGCGAAACTCACGCCAGGCACGGCGGTCCGGGGCGTCCGGGGTGTAGACGATGAAGCGGGCGAAGCCTGGGCTGTCTGGGGTGACCAGCATGATGCCTTGCAGCGTATGCCCACCGATCAGCAACTGGCGCACGCTCAGTTGCGCTACGTCTGCCTGTTGGCGGGCATGGCTTTGCGGGTATTCGAGCAAGGTGGTGATCCAGGCGAACCCGCGCTCGAACGGGTCTTCGAGAAGGTGGCCGGCATAGTGCGCCTTGGCCGCTTCAGCGCGCATGCGCGCATGGCTGATGGCGACATAACTGTCCTGCCGCCACTGTGCCTGCGGCGATGTCAGCAAATGGGTGCGCAGGTATTGGCTGTAGCTTTCACCCACATCCAGCTCACGCACCAGCTGCTTGACCTGGCTTGGGCTGACGCCAGCGATGGTCACGCCCTGCTTGTCGTGCACCCTCGCCGTCAACCAGTAGTCGATATCGAGCAAGCTGACGTTGATCAGCGCCAGCTCGTCGATGCGGTAGGTCTGCTGGACCAGCTCGATGCTGTCGCCAACCTGCGGGCGGCTGGCGACGGGTATCCAGGGGCCGGTAATGCTGGGCGGCAACACAGGGCCTATGGGCCTGGCCAGGGTAACGCTGACATACACGCCGAGCGGGTCGATATCCAGCTGGTGACGTTGGCGCAGATGCGTGCGCAGGCGTTCACGTGTCCAGGCGAGCAGGCCATTGCGGTCGACGAATTGCTCAAGGCTCAGGATACCGGGTGCCGCCGCCTTGTCGATGGCGATCACCAGCTCTTGCAGGGTTTGCATGATGTGCGTGAGGCCCTGTGCCGAGGCGTTTTTCAGCCAGGCTGGCGAGTTGCGCTCCAGCAGCAGGCCGTAGCGTGTCTGTAGCGCAGAGCGGCTGTCGGCCCATGGCAGCAGATCGGCGGCCTCGGCCAGGTCCGCTGTCAGCTTGGGCCAGTCCACCGCCGCCTGCTGCGCAGCTTCCTGCCAGGCCTGGGTCAGCGCGGCGTGCTGGCCGTCGATCAAGGCCTGAGCCTGTGCCTGAATCATGTCCTCGTTGAACCATTCATAGCGCAGGCGCTCGGCGTTGCGGGCGTTGTCGCGATCGTGTTCGTTGCTCATGTGCCGCAGCAGTGGCCGGCTTTGCTGCACGTCGTCCAGGCGTTCGCAAAGCTCGGTGTGCAGCTCGGCAAGGCTATCGAATGCTTCGATGCCATGGGACAGGCTGCACAGCAGCGCGTAGTCGGTGGTGTTGCGGGTGTCTGGCATGCGGCCCTCGGGCCGGCCTTCGACGATCACGAAAGTGCCGGGCAGGTAGCTACGCCAATTGGGTGTGGTGATGTCCAGTACGGGGCGGTAGATCTGCGGCCGTTGCGCGGCTGGTAAATGCTGGCGCTGCGAGGGCAGCGGCCTGTTGGCGCAGCAGGTGACCAGCTCGGCATGGCTCGAACCCAGCGTATGGTCATCGCTGCGCAACGCGATTTGCGCCAGCAGTTGCTGGCGCAGCAGCGCAGCCAGGCGTGCCCGCCGGCTTTCGCCGCTTGCGGTGCCAAGCCAGTACTGCGCAAGGTCGGCGAAGTAGCGCTGCCGTGCGTTCAGCAGCGGCAGCGACGGGTCGGGCGTTGGGGGTGGGGTGAGCAGGGCGCTCAATTGCGCATCGAAGGACTTGAAGTGTGTCAGGCTCATGGCGGGCTCCACGGTGAACAGGCCGTGCAGCTTGGTCCCAGCTGTTGATCCAGGCGTGTTAGCTGTTTACCTCATTTGCCGCTCAGCCCACGGAACCCGAGCCATGCCGGAATGCCCAGCCCCAGCCAGGCCAGGGCGTCCCAGGCGCCGTCCCCGAGCAGCGCGGCGAACAGGCCGGCTGCACCCAGCGCGGCGATGAGCCCAGGCCAGGCGAAGATCTGCCTGGTGCTGCGTGACGTGTGGCTCACGGGCGCGCCCCCCTGCTGCTGCGCAGCTTGGTCCACCACAGGTAGAGGCCGCTGCCGAGTACGATGATCGTCAGCACGTCCAGTGCTGCCCACAGCACCTGCATGGGCCGCCCGCCGTAGTCGCCAAAATGCAGGGGTTGCGACAGGCCCATGGCATCCATGTACCAGGGGCGTTCGCCGACGGCGGTCACTTGCAGCGTGCGTGCATCGATCAGGACCGGGGTCAGCAGGTGCGAAGTGAGGTGCGTGGCACCTTTCATGAACACCGCGTAGTGGTGCTCACTGGAGAAGCGTGTACCGGGGAAGGCGATGAAGTCTGGGCGCATGCCGGGGGCGGCCTGTTCGGCGATGGCCAGCAGGTCGCTGGCCGCAGCGCGTTCGCCCAGCGGTGGGGCGTTGCGGTAGGGCGCCACCATGGCCGCCAGGCTGTCGTTGCGCCAGGCAGCGATCACCAGGTCGGACAGGGCGCTGATCACGCCGGTTACACCGACAGTCAGTGCCCAGGCCAAGGTGACGATGCCGATCAGGTTGTGCAGGTCGAGCCAGCGCAGGCGCCGGGATTTGTCGTGGCGCACGCTGGCGAAGCCCAGCCGGCGCATGAACGGGGCATACAGCACGGTGCCGGACACGATCGCGACGACGAACAGCACGCCCATGAAGGCCAGCAGCAACTTGCCCGGCAGGCCGGCGAACATGTCCACGTGCAGGCGCAGCATCAGCATCATGAAGCCACCGTTGGCGGCGGGCATGGCTACCGCTTCGCCTGTGCGGGCGTCGAGCATGAAGGTGTGCGACAGGTTGGGCTCGGTACCGGCGGTGGCGGCGGTGATGGCCACCACGCCGTCGGGTTGGTCTTCTTCATAACCAAAGTACTGCATGACCTCGCCGGGGCGGTGCTGCTCGGCCTTGAGCACCAGCTGTTGCAGGTCGAGGTGCGGGGTGCCGGGCGGCATTTCGCGCAGTTCGGCGGCGTCGCCCAGCAGGTGTTCGAGTTCGTGGTGGAAGATCAGCGGCAGGCCGGTGAGGGCGAGCAACAGCAGGAACAGGGTACAGACCAGGCTGCTCCAGGTGTGGACCGCTGACCAGCGGCGGATGGTTGGGCTTTTCATCACGGTACCGTTTTTTGCCTGAGGAATTGGAGGGGCCTGCTGCGCAGCCCAATCGCCGGCAAGCCAGCTCCCACAGGTCAGCGCAGGTCCTCGGGGTCCTGATTTACCTGTGGGGGCTGGCTTGCCGGCGATTGGGCCGCAACGCGGCCCCGGCTCACTCAGAACTTGTAGGTGGCGCTGGCCACGACACTCCGCTCGTCGCCGTAGTAGCAGTAGTACGAGTCACAGGTGGAGAGGTAGTCCTTGTCCAGCAGGTTGTTCGCATTGAGCGCGACCGACGCCCCTTTCAGGCTGTTGTCCAGGCGGCCCAGGTCGTAATGCACCGAGGCATCGAACACCGTGTAGGCATTGGCCTTGCCCAGCCAGGTGTTGCCTTGGTCACCATAGGTATTGCCGGTGTAGCGTGCCCCCAGGCCGATGCCGAAGCCGTCCAGTACGCCCGAGTGGAAGGTGTAGTCGCCCCACACCGAGGCCTGCTGGTTAGGCATCAGTTGCAGGCGGTTGCCCTTGAACTGGCCATCCTGCACTTCGGATTTGGCCAGGGTATAGGCGGCAATTACCTTCAGGTTGTCGGTAACGTCGGAAACCGCTTCAAGCTCCAGGCCGCGGACTTTCACTTCGCCGGTTTGGCTGGTGACACTGGTATTGCCGTCGTTGCTGGTGACCAGCACATTCTTTTGAGTCAGGTCATACACCGCGGCCGAGAGCAACGTATTTGAACCGGGGGGCTGGTATTTGACACCCAGTTCCCACTGCTTGCCTTCGGTTGGTTTGAACGACTTCAGTGGGTCCGCATCGGCCTTGCTGGCGGGCTGGAAAGATTCTGCATAGGACAGGTAAGGCACAAACCCCGAATCGAAGACGTAACTGATCGCCGCGTTGCCGCTGAAGTTACTGTCGCGCTGGGTGTTGGTAGCGTCGCCTTTGTTGAAGAACGTTGTACCGGTGTGTACCCAGTCCTCCCGACCACCCAAGGTCAGCCGCCAGTTGCCCAGCGCCATTTGGTCCTGCACGTACAGGCCGGTCTGAATGGTTTTCTGGTCGTAGTCGTAGTAGGCAGTGGAACGGTCGGGTCTGCTGATCGGCAAACCGTAGACTGGGTCGTTGACATTGATGGGTGGCGCAGCGCCATAGATCGTCAGGAAATTGTTGTTGGTACGTTGGTGGTCCAGGCCGAGCAGCAAGGTGTGGCTGATGGCGCCTGTGCTGAAATCACCCTGGAAGTTGTTGTCGACGGCGAACTGGCTGATGTCCTCGTCAACGTTGGTGGTACTACGCCCCACGTTGCCTTGGTCGTCCACGACCATACCGAACTCCGGCAAGTAGCTGTTGACGGTGATCGTCTGGAACGACAGCTCGGACTTGGTATAGCGCAAGTTTTGCCGGAACTGCCACACGTCGTTGAAACGGTGCTCGAACGCGTAGCCCAGCGCGTAGTAGGTACGGTCGTAGAATTCGTAATTCGGGTCACCCAGGTTCTTGTGGTGCGAGATCTTGCCGAACGGCATGTCGATCTTGGTGCCCTGGATCGGTCGGAACTGGCTGGTGACCCCGGTATCGTCGCGGGTGAATTGGGAAAGGAAGGTCAGCGAGGTATCTTCGTCCACGTTCCAGGTCAGGCTCGGGGCGATGTTGTAGCGCTTGTTGTCGATGTGATCGACCTGCGTACCGCTGTCACGGATCACACCGCTCACGCCATACAGCAAGCGGCCGTCGTCATCGATCTTGCCGGTGCTGGCGAAGTTGATCTGGCGGTGGTTGTCACTGCCATATTGCAGTTCGATTTCATGCGCGCTTTCGGCTTGCGGGCGGCGGCTGACCATGTCCAGCAGACCGCCGGGTGGGGTCTGGCCATAGACCGAAGAGGCCGGGCCGCGCAGCAGCGCCAGGCGGTCGAGGTTCCAGGTTTCGGCTTTCGGGTTGGCGTACACGCCACGTGGCAACGGCAGGCCATCCAGGAACTGGGTGGGCTCGAAGCCGCGCACCCGCATCCAGTCATAGCGGGTGTCGCTGCCGAAGCTGGCAGAGACGATGCCTGGCATATAGCGCACGGCGTCGTCGAGGCTATGCACGCCGCGGTCTTTCATCTGCTCGCGGGTCGCCACGGAAATGGACCGTGGGACTTCGACCAGGGCGGTGTCGGTCTTGGTGCCGGCGGCCGTGCGCTGGGCCAGGTAGCCGTCGACCGGGCCCCACGCGCTTTCACTGGCGCTGTTGGCGTTCACGGTGATTTCCGGCAAGGCCAGGCTGCCCTCCGGCACCGCGACCAGGCTGTAGCTGCCCGCGCTGCTCTGCTGCAATTGCAGGCCGCTACCCAGCAGCGCTGCCTGCAAGGCGCCGAGCCCGTCATAGCGGCCGTTGACCGGCGCCGACGTGCGGCCACTGACCAGCGCCGGGTCCAGGGCCAGGGCGATGCCGGCCTGGCTGGCGATCTGGTTCAGGGCAGTGGCCAGCGGTGCGCTGGGCAGGTTGTAGGCGCGCAGCGCGGACTGCTCGGCGGCGAACAAGGCAGGGCTGATCAGCGGCGCGGCCATGCCGATGGCCAGGGCCATCAGGCTGGGGCGCAGGATACGATCTACGGCACGGGACATGCGGCGGTTCCTCGACGGGTAAGTGCTTGCTGCATCCTTGCCGAGCGAGAATCGAAAAGTGACAGGGCGAATCTGAAAAAAAGTGAGAATTGTTTGTAAAAGCAGGGGCGCCTGCGATCAGGCTGCTACAGCGCTACCTGGGCGTGACCTTCACCCACCACTGGGTATGCCGCTCGACCTTCACCGGCAGCACCGGCTCCAGTGAGGCCAATGCCAGGTCGGTATCGGTCAGCGGGAAGCTGCCGCTTACCCGCAGGTCGGCGACCGCTGCATCCACGCCCAGGTAGCCGCTGCGGTACTTGCCCAGCACCGCCAGCAAGTCACCAAGGCGTACGTCGTCGACCACCAGCATGCCGCGCGTCCAGGCATCGGCACCGGCCGGCACTGCGCTGACCTGGCCCAGGCCATCGGCATGCATCAGCACCTGCTGGCCTTCGCGCAACACCTGCTCGTCACCGCTGTTATGCGGCATGGCCGCGACCGACGCTTGCAACACTTCAAGGCGCGTGCCTGCGGCTTCACGACGTACCAGGAAGCGCGTGCCCAGTGGGCGCAAGCGGCCATCGTCGGTGCGCACCAGCAGCGGGCGGGGGTCCTGGTGGCCGGTATCGACCGAGATTTCACCCTGGTGCAGCACGATCACCCGTTGCGCACCGGCGTAGTCGATGTCTACCGCGGTGTGGGTATTGAGGCTCAACAGGGTGCCGTCGGCCAGGCGCAAGGTGCGCAACTCGCCGGTGGCGGTACGCTGGTCGGCAAGCCAGTAGCTGGGCGCCAGCGACGGTGCGCCAACCCACGCCAGCAGCGAGCCGAGCAGGAACATGCCGGCCAGGCCGCCGCCGACCTTGCCGATGCGCCGGCGCAGGCTGGCGCGCGACTGCAGCAACGCCTGGCGCGCCGGGCCGGCGGCTGCGCTGAGCCGCTGGTCCATGGCGCCGAGCTGTCGCCAGGCGCGCGCGTGTTCTTCGCTGGCGGCATGCCAGCGCATGAACTCACCACGTTCGGCAGGGCTGTCGCTGCCGCCGTCGAGGTTGAGTTTCCAGGCAATGGCAGCTTCCAGTACACGCGACGAGACCGGTGCGTTGCTCACGTCGGCTCCCCGTACAGGGCCACGTAGCACTGGCGCATACCCTGGGCGAGGTACTGGCGCACCCGCGACACCGAAACGCCCAGGCGCTCGGCGATTTCGGCATGGCCCATGCCATCCAGGCGGTTGTGCAGGAACGCCGCGCGGGCTTTGCTCGACAGCTTGCCAAGCAGGCGGTCGATGGCTTTGAGGTCTTCCAGAATCAGGTGCTGTACTTCGGGGGAGGGGTGTTCGGCTTCCGGCACCAGTGCCAGTTCCGCGAGGTAGGCCTGTTCCAGTGCGGCGCGCCGGAAGTGGTCGAACATCAGCCCCTTGGCCACGGCCGCAAGAAAGGCACGCGGTTCGCGGGGCGAGGCCAGCTGCTCGCGGCCAAGCAGGCGCACGAAGGTGTCCTGGCTCAGGTCTTCGGCACGTTGGCGGCAGGCCATGTTGCGTTGCAACCAGGCGAGCAGCCAGCCGCGGTGATCGCGGTACAGCGTACCAACCAGATCGGCGTGTGGGCTCTGTGCAGAAGGCAAGCAGCGTCCCCCCGGAACGTATGCATTAACTAACGATAATTATTCGCGATTGTTGCAGAGGGGAGGGGGTGGGTGCAATGGACGCTTATCGGTTCGCCTGCATGGGGTTGGCCAAGGGCCTGCGGTTTCACCGGCGCTGCGTAGCCCTGGCTTTACATGCCATGGCTCTGCACCTTGCGTCGCCGCCAGCCGCGCAGGCGCTGTTCCAGTTGCAGCGGGCTGTCCAGTTGTTGGCGCCGGGCCTGGCTGAACAGGATCAGCACAAGTTCTGCGGTGACCTGGGCATCAGCGCTGGCGTGGTGGCGTTCTTCCACCTGTAGCCCAAAGCGCGCCACCCAGTCATCCAGGCCCGCCTCGCGCAGAACCGTGTCGGGGTTGAGCATCGGCGCCAGCTCGGCCACATCCAGAAACGGCGACTGCAAGCGGTAACCCAGGCTTTCTTTCAGTGCCCGCGCCAGCATGCGCTGGTCGAACGGTGCATGGAATGCCAGTACCGGGCTGTCGCCAATGAAGTCGAGCAGGTCCAGCAAGGCTTCGGCGGGCTCGCAACCGGCCGCCAGGGCGCTTGGCCCGAGCCCGTGAATCAGCACGCTGGCGTTGGTTTTCAACAGTGGCCGCTGCAGGGTGCGTTCAAATTGCTGGGCAAAGTCGATGGCCCCGTCCTCAATGGCCACTGCGCCGATCGACAGTACCTGGTCACGGTTGGGGTTGAGCCCGCTGGTTTCCAGGTCCAGCACCACCCAGCGCTGCTCACGCAACGTGCACACACCCAGGGGCGCGGGTTTAGGTTGCCGGGCCAGGCGCTGGCGCGTGGCAGGGTCCAGCTCGGGTGTGCCGGGGCGCAGCCAGGCGAACAGGCTCATAACTGGTACCGCAGGGCCAGGCTGCTTTGCAGGCGCTGGGCCTGGCGCAGGGACTCGCGCAGGATACGCCGGTCCAGGTGGTTGAGGCTGTCCGGGTCAAGCCGGTTGGAATACGGCAGGTTGGCGCGGGCCTGGCGTTGATGCTGTTGCATGCGGGTCTGCTGGATGAAGTGATACGCCTCTTCATAGGCCGCGCCGTCCAGTGCTTCGATTACCCCTTTGGCGACCAGCTGGCGCAAGCGCTCCAGGGTATTGCAGGCGCCGATGCCATTGGCCAGCGCCAGCAGCCGGGCACCATCGACGAAGGGCGTCAGGCCCTGGACCTTCAGGTCGAGTGTGGCCGCCTTGTCGTTGCCTTGGCGGGTCAGCACGAACTCGCGCAGGCGGCCCACTGGCGGGCGCTGGCGCAGGGCGTTTTCCGCCATCATGCGCTGGAATATACGGTTGTCGGCCACCTGCGCCAGCACGCCTTGGCGCAGTTGCTCGCAGCCCTGATCGTCGCCCCACACCACCCGCAGGTCGAAGTAGATGCTTGAGCCCAGCAGGTTTTCCGGGCTGGCTTCGCGGACAAAACCGGCAAAGCGCCGCGCCCACTCGGCACGCGACAGGCACAGCGCAGGGTTGCCGGCCATGATGTTGCCCGTACACAAGGTGAAGCCACACTGGGCCAGGCATTGGTTGATGTACTGTGCCAGCGGCAGCAGGCGGGCACGGATGGCGTCGGCCTCGGCACTGTCCAGCGTCTCGAAAAGGATGCCGTTGTCCTGGTCGGTGTGCAGGGTCTGTTCGCGACGCCCTTCGCTGCCAAAGCACAGCCAGCTGAAAGGCACCCCAGGGTCGCCCCGTTCAGCCAGGGCCAGTTCGATGACCCGGCATACCGTGTGGTCGTTGAGCAGGGTGATGATCTGGGTGATCTGGGTGGACGAGGCGCCGTGGGCGAGCATCCGTTCGACCAGTTGGCTGATCTCGCCGCGCAGCGAGACCAGGCTGTCCAGCCGCGGTGCATGGCGAATGGTGCGCGCCAGGTGCACCAGGTCGACCCGTTGCAGCGAGAACAGGTCGCGCTCCGAGACCACGCCACACAGCCGGCCGTTTTCCACCAGGCACACGTGGGCAATGTGCCGCTCGGTCATTGCCATGGCTGCATCGAAGGCACTGGCCTGTGGGCTGAGGTAGAACGGCTTGGCGGTCATGTGCCGGGCAATCGGCGCACCCAGCTCGGCGTCCGCCGCGGCCACCACCTGGCGCAGGTCGCGCAGGGTGAAGATGCCGGTGGGGTAGCGCTGCGCGTCAACCACGACGATGCTGCCCACCTGCTGCTCGTGCATCAGCCGCACGGCTTCGCGCAGCGGCGTATCCGCGCTGCACACCACCGGGTGCCGCATGGCCAGTTCGCCCAGCGGCGTGTTCAGCGAGTACTGGGTACCCAGGGTTTCCACCGCACGCTGGCGAACCTGCTGGTTGACCTGGTCGAGCAGGCTGCTGACCCCGCGCAGGGCAAAATCCCGAAACACTTCAGACATCGAGAACACGCGGATGAACGCTGCCTTGTTCAGTTGCAGGCAGAAGGTGTCTTCGCCGGCCAGGTGCTCGGTGCGGGTGGCCCGTTCGCCGAGCAGGGCGGCCAGCGGGAAGCACTCGCCGCTGGTGATTTCGAAGGTGGTTTCGACACCCGGTTTCACCAAGTGCTGACGCTCGCCCACCACCCGCCCCTGCTTGACGATGTAGAAATGCTCGACCGGCCCGTCTGCCGGCTTGACGATGCTTTCGCCGCTGGCATAGAAGCGCAGCTGGCACTGCTCGACCAGGTAGGCCAGGTGGCTGTGCTCCATCTGGTTGAACGGCGGAAAGCGCTGCAGAAACTGCAGCGTGCCCTGAATGTTCTGCAGCACTGCGGTCCTGCCCGCCTGGCTGTAGGCGTCCTTTTTGCTCATGAAACCGACCGTATCGCTATGCCGAACTATATATATCTATATATAGGTGCCGGCCATGTTGTTCTCTGCCTCCATGGTCGGCTTGCGGCGGGGTGGTGCCCATTGGACGTAAGTCTATGAGCCCCCCTGTCAAAGACCCGACGAAAGGTGAATCGGGTCACGCAAGTTCTGCGGTCCTATGGCTGAAGCGGAATTTTCTTGACGAGATGGCCATGCCTGAGCAAATCGATATTCTAAGCGACGAAGAGCGCGAGGCATTGGGTGTGGCCAGTGCGCCGGTGGCCGTAAAGCCGTTGGTGTTGGTGGTGGATGACAACGCGGTGAACCGTGAAGCGTTGATCCTGTATCTGAAAAGCCGGGGCATTGAGTGTGTGGGCGCGGACGGGGCCGAGGAGGCCAGGTTGTACCTGCATTTCGAGCCGCGCATCGGCTTGATGATTACCGATTTGCGCATGCAGCCAGAGGATGGGCTGGAGCTGATCCGCAAGATTCGCGGGTCGGAGCGGGCGGCGTTGTCGATCATCGTCGTGTCGGGCGACACCGATGTGGCAGAGGCGGTGGACGTGATGCACCTGGGGGTGGTGGACTTCCTGCTCAAGCCGGTGGACCTGGGCAAGTTGCTGGAGCTGGTGAAGAAAGAGCTGAAAATTGATTGAGGCAGAGAGGGGCTGCTTTGCAGCCCTATCGCGACACAAGGCCGCTCCTACAGGTGCAGCGCAAGTTTTGATATTTGCGATATCCCTGTAGGAGCGGCCTTGTGTCGCGATTGGGCCGCAAAGCGGCCCCCGTACGCAGGTGTAACTTACAACCCGTTACGCGCCTTGTACTCGCGGCGACGGCGGTGCAGCACTGGCTCGGTATAGCCATTGGGCTGCTTGCCACCTTCGACCACTAGCTCCACTGCCGCCTGGAACGCAATGTTGTCGTCGAAGTTCGGCGCCATCGGGCGGTACAGAGGGTCAGCGGCGTTCTGCTGGTCGACCACCACCGCCATACGCTTGAGGCTTTCCAGCACCTGCGCCTGGCTGACCACGCCGTGGCGCAGCCAGTTGGCCAGCAGTTGCGCGGAGATGCGCAGGGTGGCGCGGTCTTCCATCAGGCCGACGTTGTTGATGTCTGGCACCTTCGAGCAACCGACACCCTGGTCGATCCAGCGCACGACATAGCCGAGGATGCCCTGGGCATTGTTGTCCAGCTCGTTGCGGATCTCTTCGGCCGACCAGTTGGTGTCGGCGGCCAGCGGGATGGCCAGGATATCGTCCACCGATGCCGGGGTGCGCGAGGCCAGCTCACGCTGGCGTGCCTGTACGTCCACCTTGTGGTAGTGCAGGGCATGCAGGGTGGCGGCAGTGGGCGACGGCACCCAGGCGGTGTTGGCACCGGCCAGCGGGTGGGCGATCTTCTGCTCGAGCATGGCGGCCATCAGGTCGGGCATGGCCCACATGCCTTTGCCGATCTGCGCACGGCCTTGCAGGCCGGTCGCCAGGCCGACATCGACGTTGTTGTTCTCGTAGGCACCGATCCACTTCTCGTTCTTCATGGCACCTTTGCGCACCACGGCGCCGGCTTCCATCGAGGTGTGAATTTCATCGCCCGTGCGGTCGAGGAAGCCGGTGTTGATGAACGCGACGCGCTCGGCAGCGGCCTTGATGCAGGACTTGAGGTTGACCGTGGTCCGGCGCTCCTCGTCCATGATGCCGACCTTCACGGTGTTGCGCGGCATGCCCAGTAGGTCTTCGACCTGGCTGAAAATCTCGGCGGCAAACGCCACTTCCTCAGGGCCATGCATCTTCGGCTTGACGATGTACACGCTGCCACTGCGGGTATTCTTGCGGCTGGTGTTGCCGTTGAGGTTGTGCAGGGCGATCAGGTTGGTGAACAGGCCATCCTGGATGCCTTCCGGAATTTCGTTGCCCTGGGCGTCGAGAATTGCCGGGTTGGTCATCAGGTGGCCAACGTTACGCACGAACAGCAGCGAACGGCCGTGCAGGGTCACGCTGCCACCGTTGGGCGCAGCGTACTCGCGGTCGGGGTTCATGGTGCGGGTGAAGGTCTTGCCACCTTTGCTCACGCTTTCGGCCAGGTCGCCCTTCATCAGGCCCAGCCAGTTGCGGTAGACGATGACCTTGTCGTCGGCATCGACGGCGGCGACCGAGTCTTCGCAGTCCATGATGGTGGTCAGTGCCGACTCCATCAGGATGTCTTTGACGCCAGCGTCGTCGGTGCTGCCGACCGGGGTGCTGGCATCGACCTGGATTTCGAAATGCAGGTCGTTGTGTTTCAGCAGCACGGCAGTCGGTGCCGCGGCATCACCCTGGAACCCGATCAGTTGGGCGTCGTCACGCAGGCCGGTGTTGGTGCCGCCCTTCAGGGTGACCACCAGCTTGCCGGCTTCGATGCGGTAGGCGGTGGAGTCGACGTGCGACCCAGCCGCCAGCGGCGCGGCTTCGTCAAGGAAGGCGCGGGCGAAGGCAATCACCTTGTCGCCACGCACTTTGTTGTAACCCTGGCCTTTTTCGGCGCCGCCTTCATCGCTGATGGCATCGGTGCCATACAGCGCGTCGTACAGCGAACCCCAACGGGCGTTGGCGGCGTTGAGGGCAAAACGGGCGTTCATCACCGGCACGACCAGCTGCGGGCCGGCCATATGGGCGATTTCTTCGTCCACGTTCTGAGTGGTGGCCTGGAAATCGTCGGCTTGTGGCAGCAGGTAGCCGATTTCCTGGAGGAATGCTTTGTAGGCTGCGGCGTCATGGGCCTGGCCTTTGCGTGCCTGGTGGTAGGCGTCGATCTTGGCTTGCAGCTCGTCGCGCTTGGCGAGCAGGGCTTTGTTCTTTGGAGCGAGGTCATTGATGATCTTCTCTGCACCCGCCCAGAACTGCTCGGCGACGATGCCGGTCCCGGGGATGGCTTCGTTGTTCACGAAGTCGTACAGGACCTTGGCGACCTGAAGGCCACCGACTTGAACGTATCCAGTCATTGCTTGCCTCACTCTGCTCAGCTATTTCGCTCTTCTGTATTAAGCCTGTAGCGCTTCTCTAAACACGTACCAGTACTTGCCCCCGGGGAAGACCCCGAGCGCGGCTGGGTGCAGCCCGCCAGACTGGCTGGCAGACAGTGTGCGTATTTTCACAGGCGCCTTGGCAGACATCCAAACGACGTTTTGTAGTCCGCGCCACGGGATACTACATGAAGCAGTAGACGGGGCAAAATCAGACTAAAAGCGCCGTTGTGCGACCCATTGGTCGCGTATGGTCACGCTGGGAGCAGGTATGTTCGCAAAAAAAGGGTGGATTGTTCCAGATAAATCTTGAAACAGTACACGATTCGCTGTGCGGATTGCCCTGCGGCAGGTTGCCGCGCCTTGCCTATACTGAGCCGACCCCCCGATTTTCTGCGCCTGGCGCGGCTCGACACGAGGAACGGCTTGTGGATCATCTTGTACTGACTGTTATCGCCCCTGACAAGGCCGGCCAGGTGGAACGTGTTGCGCAGTGCATCGCCGACCACAGCGGCAACTGGCTGGAAAGCCGCATGTCGCGCATGGCCGGGCAGTTTGCCGGGATCCTGCGGGTGGCGGTGCCGGCTGAACATCACGATGGGCTGGTGGCGGCGTTGCAGGGGCTGGCCCAGTACGACATTCGTGTGCTGGTTGCAGAGAGCGGGGTGGAACCCTCGTGTACCTGGAAGCCGATTGCCATGGAACTGGTCGGCAATGACCGGCCGGGGATCGTGCGGGACATCACTCGTTTGCTGGCGGAGTTGCAGGTGAACGTGGAACGGTTCACGACAGATGTGCGGCCGGCACCGATGAGCAGTGAGCCGTTGTTCCATGCCGATGCCTTGTTGGCCTTGCCTCTGGCCTTGCCGCTGGACGAGCTGCAGCAGCGGCTGGAGAGTCTGGCGGATGACTTGATGGTGGAGTTGCGGTTGCGGGCGGAGGATTGAGTGGATTGGCCGGGGGCCGCTTTGCGGCCCATCGCGACGCAAGGCCGCTCCTACAGGGGATTTGGTAAAGACATCCCTTGGGGTTATCCCAGTATCACGGGGAAGGCCCTGTGGATAACCTGGGGGTTCACCTCCCCAGCCCAGGCAATGCGCCCGCTGCAGAGGTTTGCTCAAAAAACACCCAAAATTCAGCAGCTTGTGCACAAAGCACGGGGACGAGGGTGTGGATAACCTTTGGAGATGTCTCTGCAGGCCAGGTATTACATGGCCTGCAGAGTTTTGATCGTTTTTTGATCAGGCGCGCTTGCGCAAACTTAGCCAGGCATCCACGCTGTAAATGGCCAGGCCAGCCCAGATGAACATGAAGGCTACCAGGGTGCTGGAGGACAAATGCTCATCGAACAGCAGCACCGCCTGCAGCAGTACCAGGGTTGGCGCCAGGTATTGCAGGAAGCCGAGGGTGGTGTAGGGCAGGTGCCGCGCTGCGGCGTTGAAGCACACCAGCGGTACCAGGGTCACCGGCCCCGCAGCCATCAGCCAGAGCGCTTCGCTGCTGGTGTAGAACGCGCCTTGTGCACTCATGGCCGTTGGGTGCAGCAGCAACCAGCCCAGGGCCAGCGGTACCAGCATCCAGGTTTCCACGACCAACCCCGGCAGCGCCGCAACCGGGGCCTGTTTGCGGATCAGCCCGTAGAAGCCAAAGCTCAGCGCCAGCGCCAGCGACACCCAGGGCAGGCTGCCCACCTGCCATACCTGCTGGGCCACGCCAACTGCAGCCATGCCCACTGCCAGCCATTGCAGGCGGCGCAGCCGCTCGCCCAGCAGCAGCATACCCAGCAGCACGTTGATCAGCGGGTTGATGTAGTAACCCAGGCTGGCCTCGAGCATGCGCCCGTTGTTGACCGACCACACATAGGTCAGCCAGTTGAAGGCGATCAGCGCCCCGCTCAGGGCCAGGACCCCCAGCCGGCGCGGGTTGTCGCGCAGCTCGCGCCACCAGCCGGGGTGTTTCCACAGCAGTAGCAGCAGCGAGCCGAACAGTGCCGACCAAAGCACCCGGTGGACGATGATCTCCACCGCCGGGACGCTCTGGATTGCCTTGAAGTAAATCGGGAACAGGCCCCAGATGATGTAGGCGCTCAGGCCCAGGATATACCCGCGACGCGGGTTTGCGGCGTGCATGCAGAATCCTTGCTTAGGTAGCTAAATAAAGCGACCCCTATTGTAGACAGAGGCGTGCACCGTTTTAGAACAATTTCAGCGGGGCTTCATCCAGCGCCGCCATTTGTTCACGCAGGGCGAGGATCTGATCGCCCCAATAGCGCGGCTGGCCGAACCAGGGGAAGCTGGGCGGGAATGCCGGGTCATCCCAGCGCCGCGCCAGCCACGCGCTGTAATGCAACTGGCGCAGCGCTCGCAGCGGTTCGATCAGGGCCAGCTCACGCGGGTCGAAATCGTGGAACTCGTTGTAGCCGTCGATCAGTTCGGCCAACTGCCCCAGGCGCTCCTGGCGGTCGCCGGCCAGCATCATCCACAGGTCTTGTACGGCGGGGCCCATGCGGCAGTCGTCGAGGTCGACCACGTGGTACACGTCTTCGCGGTGCATCAGGTTGCCGGGGTGCAGGTCGCCATGCAGGCGGATGAGCTGGTGCGGGGTGCGGGCGTAGATGTCCTCGACCCGCTTTAGCAGGTCGCGGGCCACTGACGCGTACGCCGGCAGCAGCTCGCGGGGTACAAAGCCCCCATCGAGCACAGTGTTCAGCGAGGCATGGCCGAAACTGTCCACAGTCAGCGCTTCACGGTGAGCGAACGGTTTGCAGGCGCCGACGGCATGCAGGCGGCCAAGCAGTTGCCCCAGGCGGTAGAGCTGGTCGAGGTTGCCAGGCTCCGGGGCATGGCCGCCACGGCGCGGGAACAATGTGAAGCGAAAGCCCTGGTGCTCGAACAAGGTACGGCCGGCGTGCTGCATGGGCGCTACGACCGGCACTTCGCAATCGGCCAGTTCAGCGGTAAAGCTGTGTTCTTCGAGGATGGCCGCATCGCTCCAGCGGCCAGGCCGGTAGAACTTGGCGATCAGCGGCTGCGCCCCCTCGATGCCCACCTGGTAGACGCGGTTCTCGTAGCTGTTCAGTGCCAGCACCCGGGCATCGCTGAGAAAGCCGAGGCTTTCCACGGCGTCCAGGACCAGGTCAGGGGTGAGGGTATCGAACGGATGGGACATGGGAGCTCCGGGGGTATACGGCATGGGCTCCATGGTACAGGGTTATCCCTGTAGCGTACCCGTAGGGTTTACCCGCGAACCGCCTGTGCCACGGCCGGCCTAGGCAGGCACCCCGAGCAACACATAGGCAGGATGGAACTGAACCCGTACCTGCTGGCCGGCCAACCAACCCGCCTCTGCCATGGCACACAGCGTTTGCCCGTTGCCCAGCGCCAACCGGACTTCATTGGGCCCGTCGGCCTCCACCAGCACGTCTTCTACCGTGGCCCGCAGGCAATTGCTCCCCGCTTCAGGCTTGTCCCCCTCGGCCAGCAACTGCACCCAGCCTGCCTTGAGCAGCGCCACCACCCTGCTGCCCAAGGTCAGCTCCAACCGCGCGGTGCTGTCGTGGGTGATCAGCGCGTCGATCTCCAGCCCGCCACCCAGCGCCAGGCTGACCCGGTCATAGCGGCCCTCACGGCGCAGGCCGCTGACCTGGCCCTGCAGCTGGTTGCGCGCGCTGGTGCGTAGCATCAGGCGCCCAAGCAAGTCGAGGTCGCTGGACTCTTCCGCGGCCTCGAGAATTTGCGCCTGCAGGGCCTGCAGCCTTTGGTACAGGCGCAATACGCGCTGACCCTCCACCGACAGCCGGGCGCCCCCACCCCCACGCCCGCCAGTGCTGCGCTCGACCAACGGCTGACTGGCCAGGTTGTTGAGCTCATCGATGGCGTCCCAGGCTGCCTTGTAGCTGATGCCCGCCGCCTTGGCCGCACGGGTGATCGAGCCTTGCTCGGCAATGTGCTGCAGCAGTGCGATGCGCTGCGGGCGCCGGGTTATGTGCTGGGTCAGTAGAGTGGGCAAGGGCATGGGCATCCGGTCGCTGTAAGGGCCTGGGGCCAATAGTGTGGCCTAGCGGCAGGGTTATACATACCCCGGCTTAGGGGTACGCGCCAGGCAATACACATCCACCCGCTGTGCCCCGGCTTTGCGCAACACCTGGGCAATGGCCTGGGCGGTAGCGCCAGTGGTCAACACGTCATCGACGATGGCGACGTGCTTGCCAGGCAGGTCACCGGCGACCGCAAAGGCCTGGCGCAGATTGCGCCGCCTGCCTTTGGCACTCAACCGCTGCTGCGCGGGGGTTTCCCGAGTGCGCAGCAGTACCCGCTCATCGCACGGTATGCCCACGTGCGCCGCCAGCCAGCGGGCCAGCAGCCCGGCCTGGTTGAACCCACGCTCGCGCAGTCGACGCCTGGCCATGGGCACAGGCAACAGCAGGTCAGGGCGTGGCAGCCCCTCGGCATAGCGGTAGCGCAGCCCTTGCCCAAGCAACTCGGCCATCAAACGCCCCAACGGCCACTGCCGGTTGTGCTTGAAGCGGCTGATCAACGTGTCGACCGGAAAGCCGAAATGCCACAGGGCTAAGACCTGTTCGAACGCCGGCAAGCGGCGGCTGCATTGGGCGCAGGCCAGGCCGGCCATGGGCAGTGGCAGGGCGCAGTAGCGGCAATGGTCGCCCAGCCAGGGCAGCTCTTGCTCGCAACCGACGCACAGCGGGTAGTGTTGCCCGGCAGGCGCGTCGCACAATAAACAGATCTGGTTAATAAGTGAGCACTTGTAAACCAGTCGTTTCCAGTTGAGTTGACAGTTCATAGGCCATCCGTGACTATGCGAGTTATCCGTGATGCGCTGGCGGGCTTTCCTGTCCCCGCGCCAGCTTAAGCCTAAACAAGGAAACGCCGATGAGCGCCAGCACAACTGCAACAACACGTCACGACTGGTCCCTGGCCGAGGTCAAGGCCCTGTTCCAGCAGCCTTTCAATGACTTGCTGTTCCAGGCGCAGACGGTGCACCGCGCGCATTTCGACCCCAACCGCGTGCAGGTTTCGACGTTGCTGTCGATCAAGACTGGAGCCTGCCCGGAAGATTGCAAATATTGTCCACAGTCCGGCCACTACAACACTGGGCTGGAAAAACAGAAGTTGATGGAAGTGCAGAAGGTGCTGGAAGAAGCAGCACGCGCCAAAGCCATTGGCTCGACCCGCTTCTGCATGGGCGCGGCGTGGAAGCACCCGTCGGCCAAAGACATGCCTTATGTGCTGGAGATGGTCAAAGGGGTGAAGGCCTTGGGCCTGGAAACCTGCATGACCCTGGGCAAGCTCGACCAGGAGCAGACCCAGGCCCTGGCCCAGGCCGGCCTCGACTACTACAACCACAACCTCGACACCTCGCCGGAGTTCTACGGCAGCATCATCACTACGCGCACCTACAGCGAGCGCCTGCAGACCCTGGCCTACGTGCGCGATGCGGGCATGAAGATCTGCTCGGGCGGCATCCTGGGCATGGGCGAGTCGCTGGACGACCGCGCCGGGCTGCTGATCCAGCTGGCCAACCTGCCCGAACACCCCGAGTCGGTGCCGATCAACATGCTGGTCAAGGTGGCCGGTACGCCGCTGGCCGAGGAGGAAGATGTCGACCCGTTCGACTTCATTCGCATGCTGGCCGTAGCCCGCCTGTTGATGCCCAAGTCGCATGTGCGCCTGTCTGCCGGCCGTGAGCAGATGAACGAGCAGATGCAGGCCCTGGCCTTCATGGCCGGTGCCAACTCGATTTTCTACGGTGAAAAACTGCTGACCACTGCCAACCCGCAGGCTGACAAGGACATGCAGCTGTTCGCGCGCCTGGGCATCAAGCCTGAAGCACGTGAGGAACACGCCGACGAAGTGCACCAGGCCGCCATCGAGCAGGCGCTGGTCGAGCAGCGTAGCAGCGAGATGTTCTACAACGCCGCGACCGCCTGAGATGGCTTTCGACCTGGCCGCGCGCCTGGCCGAACGGCGCGCTGCAGACCTGTACCGGCAACGGCCACTGCTGGAAAGCCCGCAGGGCCCGGAGGTGGTGGTCGACGGCCAGCGCTTGCTGGCCTTCTGCAGCAACGATTACCTGGGCCTGGCCAACCACCCCGAGGTGGTTGGCGCCTGGCAGGCCGGTGCCGAGCGCTGGGGTGTCGGTGGCGGTGCGTCGCACCTGGTGATCGGCCATAGCACCCCACACCACCAGGTCGAAGAGGCGCTGGCCGAGCTGACGGGGCGCCCTCGTGCGCTGCTGTTTTCCACCGGCTACATGGCCAACCTGGGCGCCATCACCGCCCTGGTGGGGCAGGGCGACACGGTGCTGCAGGACCGCCTGAACCATGCCTCGCTGCTTGATGGCGGGCTGCTCAGCGGTGCACGGTTCAACCGCTACCTGCACAACGACCCGGCCAGCCTGGCCAGCCGCCTGGACAAGGCCGTTGGCAATACCCTGGTGGTCACTGACGGTGTGTTCAGCATGGACGGCGACCTGGCCGACCTGCCGGCCCTGGCCGAGGTCGCCCGGGCACGGGGTGCCTGGCTGATGGTGGACGATGCCCATGGCCTGGGCACCCTTGGCGCTCAGGGCGGTGGTATCGTCGAGCACTTCGGCCTGGGCGTGGACGATGTACCGGTGCTGATCGGTACGCTGGGCAAGGCCTGCGGTACTTCCGGTGCCTTTGTTGCCGGGAGCGAGGAACTGATCGAGGCGCTGGTGCAATTCGCCCGCCCCTACATCTACACCACCAGCCAGCCACCGGCACTGGCCTGCGCCACGCTGAAGAGCCTGGAGCTGCTGCGCCGCGAAAGCTGGCGCCGCGAGCACCTGGCCGCATTGATTCGCCAGTTCCGTGAAGGCGCACAGCAGATCGGCCTGGAACTGATGGACAGCCCCACACCGATCCAGCCGATCGTGATTGGCGACAGCGCGCAGGCCTTGCGCCTGTCGCGCATGTTGCGCGAGCGCGGCTTGCTGGTCACCGCCATCCGCCCACCGACCGTACCGGCGGGCAGTGCCCGTTTGCGCGTAACACTGAGCGCTGCCCACAGCCAGGCGCAGGTGCAGCTATTGTTGAATGCATTGGCCGAGTGTTATCCACAATTGGAGAACGCCGATGCGTAATCGCCTTGTACTGCTGCCCGGCTGGGGCCTGGGCACAGCCGCACTGGAACCGCTGGCCGCCAGCCTGCGCGCCCAGGACCCCCGTCTGCAGGTCGAGCTGATGCCCCTGCCGGAATTGCCCCACAGCGATGTTGAGGGCTGGCTTGAGCACCTCGACCGTAAATTGCCGGGCGATGTCTGGCTAGGTGGCTGGTCGTTGGGCGGCATGCTCGCCAGCGCCCTGGCACACAAGCGTGGCGACCACTGCTGCGGCTTGCTCACCCTGGCCAGCAACCCCAGTTTCGTTGCCCGTGGTGACTGGCCGCATGGCATGGCCGAAGACACCTTCGGCACCTTCCTCGACGGCTGCCGCAGCCATACCCAAGTCACCCTGAAGCGCTTTCGCAGCTTGTGCAGCGATGGCGCCCAGCAGCAGCGTACCCTGCTGCGCCAGCTGGGTGTCGGCGTACCAGACACCGACCCTCTGTACCTCTCCACCGGCCTTGAAGTGCTGGCCAAGCTGGATACCCGCGACGCCCTGCAGGCCTACGGCGGCCCGCAACTGCACCTGTTCGCCGGCAGCGATGCGCTGGTGCCTGGCGAGGCAGCCAAGGCCTTGAGCGAGCTGCTGCCCGATGTGGAGGTGGGCCTGGTAGAAGACAGTTCCCACGCCTTCTTGCTGGAGTACCCGCAAGAGCTGGCGGCGGGCATCAAGAGTTTCCTGCATGAGAGTGGCGATGACTGACCTTTCCTGTCCGACCCTGCCCGGCGCATTGCCCGACAAACGCCAGGTAGCAGCTTCGTTCTCCCGCGCTGCAGCCAGCTACGACAGCGTAGCCGCGTTGCAGCGCGCCGTGGGCTTGAGCCTGTTGGGGCAAGTGCCGGCAGGCTGGCAGCCATTGCGCTGGCTGGACCTGGGCAGCGGTACCGGCCATTTCAGCCGTATCCTGGCCGAGCGGTTCGCCCAGTCCAGTGGTGTGGCGGTGGATATCGCCGAAGGCATGCTGCGCCATGCCCGCAATGAACAACGCGGGGCGCACTACCACGTGGCCGGCGACGCCGAGCGTTTGCCATTGCGCGATGCCAGCGTCGACCTGGTGTTCACCAGCCTGGCCGTGCAATGGTGCGACCAGTTCGCCAGTGTGCTGGCCGAGGCGCTGCGGGTACTGAGCCCTGGCGGCGTGCTGGCCTTCAGCAGCTTGTGCGTAGGTACCCTCGACGAACTGCGTGCCAGCTGGCAGGCGGTGGACGGCCTGGTGCATGTAAACCGCTTCCGCCGTTTCGAGGACTACCAGCGCCTGTGTGCCGCCAGCGGTTTTGAGCAGCTTGAGCTGCATCGCTGTGCGCATGTGCTGCATTACCCGGACGTACGCAGCCTGACCCACGAACTGAAGGCGTTGGGCGCGCACAATCTCAACCCTGGGCGACCGTCCGGGTTGACTGGCCGGGCACGCATGCAGGGCCTGTTGCAGGCGTACGAGGCATTTCGCCAGCCTGCCGGGCTGCCAGCCACCTATCAGGTGGTCTATGGTGTGTTGCGCAAGCCACAGGCGTAAGGGGAGCAAGATGAGCAGGGCCTATTTCATCGCCGGTACCGATACCGATGTCGGCAAGACCACCGTCGCGGCCGGTTTGCTGCATGCGGCGCGGTTGCAAGGCTTGAGCACCCTGGGTGTCAAGCCGGTGGCCTCGGGGTGCACGATGACCCCCAACGGCTTACGCAACAGCGACGCCCAGGCGCTGATTGATGAAAGCACCATCAAGTTGCCCTATGGGCAGGTCAACCCGTTTGCCTTCGAGCCTGCAATTGCGCCGCATGTGGCCGCCCGCGAGGCGGGGGTGACTTTGGAGGTGGCAGCGTTGCTGGCGGCCATGCGCAATGTGTTGCAACAAAATGCCGATTTCACGTTGGTAGAGGGGGCTGGGGGCTGGCGTGTGCCGCTTTCGGGGCTGGAGAACCTTTCAGATCTGGCGGTGGCCCTGCAGTTGCCGGTGATTCTGGTGGTGGGGGTGCGGCTGGGGTGTATCAGCCATGCCTTGCTCAGCGCCGAGGCGATCGAGCGCGACGAGCTGCAGTTGGCAGGCTGGGTGGCGAACATCATCGAGCCGCGCACTTCACGGCTGGAAGAGAACCTGGCCAGCCTGGCCGAGCGCTTGCCAGCGCCTTGCCTGGGGCGGGTGCCCAAGCTGAAGCAGGCCAGTGCAGACAAGGTGGCTGAGCATTTGCAGCTGGATTTGCTGGATTAGGTGCTGGAATACTCAGGGCCTATCAACTGGCACCGGGCCATTAGCGATTTAAACGGGCCTTTTTACCGACGGCCTGTTTTAATGGGCTGTGTTCCTATCCAGCGTCAATGGAGTCCTGACATGGAAATCACCGGTAGCTCCGCCTATTACGCGGGCCTGAGCGCTATACAAGCCGGCCAGAACCGCGTCGATCAGGCGGCCAGCCAGATCGCCAACACCACCGCCGAACGTACCGCCACCAGCCAGTCCAGCGACTTCCAGGCCGAACGCCTGCGTGCGGTCGACCGCAGCCAGCAGATGGACCTGGCCACCAGCCTGGTGCAACAGGCGGTCGGCAAGACCGAAGTCGAGCTTGGCGCAAAGGTCGTCAAGGCATCCGACGAAATGCTCGGCCGGATCATCGATACCTGCGCCTGACAGAGTGCCGATTTCGAATAACACATAGCCCCTGTAGGAGCGGGCGTGCCCGCGAAAGCGTCAGCTCAGGCAACCCCATTGCCTGGCCGAGCCCTTTCGCGGCCATGCCCGCTCCCACAGGGTATTGTTTTTATTGAGCTTGGCATAAACGCCATTTTTCGTGGCGTAAATGGCACTATCGTCCCTCCTTGACAGAAGCCGGAGCTAAACGTAAGTTTCAAACAACTGTTTGACAGACGCCGCGGCGCACGCGGGTCACCCCACAGAACTCACCTAGAGGTTCATCGCAATGCCTGACTACAAAGCCCCCTTGCGTGATATCCGCTTCGTTCGTGACGAGCTGCTCGGCTACGAGGCGCACTATCAGAGCCTGCCGGGTTGCCAGGACGCAACGCCCGACATGGTCGACGCGATTCTTGAAGAAGGTGCGAAGTTCTGTGAGCAGGTGCTGGCGCCGCTGAACCGTGTGGGTGACCAGGAAGGCTGCACCTGGAGCGAGTCGGGCGTGAAAACCCCAACCGGCTTCAAGGCGGCTTACGAACAATTCGTCGAAGGCGGCTGGCCCAGCCTGGCACATGACGTGGAGCACGGTGGCCAGGGCCTGCCAGAGTCGCTGGGCCTGGCCCTGAGCGAGATGGTCGGTGGTGCGAACTGGTCGTGGGGCATGTACCCGGGCCTGTCCCACGGCGCCATGAACACCATTTCTGCGCACGGCACCGCCGAGCAGCAGCACACCTACCTGACCAAGCTGGTGTCGGGTGAATGGACCGGCACCATGTGCCTGACCGAGCCACACTGCGGTACCGACCTGGGCATGCTGCGCACCAAGGCCGAACCGCAGGCTGACGGCAGCTACAAGGTGTCGGGCACCAAGATCTTCATTTCCGCCGGTGAGCACGACATGGCCGAGAACATCGTGCATATCGTTCTCGCGCGCCTGCCGGATGCACCGGCCGGTACCAAGGGCATTTCGCTGTTCATCGTGCCGAAGTTCCTGCCCAATGCCGAAGGCGGTGTGGGTGAGCGCAATGGCGTGAGCTGCGGCTCGATCGAACACAAGATGGGCATCCACGGCAACGCCACCTGCGTGATGAACTTCGATGGCGCCACCGGCTACCTGATCGGCCCGGCCAACAAAGGCCTGAACTGCATGTTCACCTTCATGAACACCGCGCGCCTGGGTACCGCGCTGCAGGGCCTGGCCCACGCCGAAGTCGCGTTCCAGGGTGGCCTGAAGTACGCCCGCGAGCGTTTGCAGATGCGCTCCCTGACCGGCCCCAAGGCACCGGACAAGGCCGCCGACCCGATCATCGTCCACCCGGACGTGCGCCGCATGCTGCTGACCATGAAAGCGTTCGCCGAGGGCAATCGCGCGATGGTCTACTTCACCGCCAAGCAGGTGGACATCGTCAAGTACAGCCAGGATGAAGAAGAGCGCAAGAAGGCCGATGCCCTGCTGGCCTTCCTCACCCCGATCGCCAAGGCGTTCATGACCGAAGTCGGTTTCGAAGCGGCCAACCATGGCGTGCAGATCTATGGCGGTCACGGCTTCATCGCCGAGTGGGGCATGGAGCAGAACGTGCGTGATAGCCGTATCTCGATGCTGTACGAGGGCACCACGGGCATCCAGGCCCTCGACCTGCTCGGCCGCAAAGTGCTGATGACCCAGGGCGAAGCGCTGAAGGGCTTCACCAAGATCGTGCACAAGTTCTGCCAGGCGCAGGAAGGTGTCGAGGCGGTCAAGGAGTTCGTCGAGCCGCTGGCAGCCATCAACAAGGAATGGGGCGAGCTGACCATGAAAGTGGGCATGGCTGCCATGAAAGACCGCGAAGAAGTGGGTGCAGCCTCGGTCGATTACGTGATGTATTCCGGCTACGCCTGCCTGGCCTACTTCTGGGCCGACATCGCCCGCCTGGCCGCTGAAAAGCTGGCCGCCGGCACCAGCGAAGCGGCGTTCTACACCGCCAAGCTGCAGACCGCGCGCTTCTACTTCCAGCGCATCCTGCCGCGTACCCGCACGCATGTGGCGGCCATGCTGTCGGGCGCCAACAACCTGATGGACATGGACGAAGAGAGCTTCGGCTTGGCGTACTGATTCAACCGCTGTTGCCAGAACCCGCCTGCCCTCACCGGCAGGCGGGTTTTTTTTGTTCAGGCCCAGGCCACTCGACAACCCTGGCCGAGTTGAAATTCAACTGTTCGGGTACGCTGCCGATGAAATAAGGGCACAATGCCACTATTGATCTGCCGGGTCGGAGATTACCCTTGTTTCGTTTTAACGCTGTACGTGCCAGCCACTTCCTGCCCTCGCTGCTGCTGCTGGTGGCAGGGCTCGCCGCAGCTTATGTGAGAGACCTCAGTGTGTTTTTCACATCGCTGTTCAATGTTCTGCCCACCTTGGTGCTGCTGCTGGGTGGCGCTTACTGCGCGGTGTACCGTCGCCAACGTGAGCTGTTTCTGATGCTTACGGTATACATCGCCTACTTTCTGCTCGACACCCAGACCGACTTCTACCGCGACCACGGCCGTGTGCGCGAGGATGCAGCGGTGGTCTTCCACCTGGTATGCCTGCTGTTGCCGGCATTGTTCGGCCTGTATGGTGCCTGGCAGGAGCGCACCCACCTGCTGCAGGACCTGGTGGCCCGTGGCGCCGTGCTGTTTGCCGTGGGCAGCGTGGCAGTGGCCCTGGAGCAAAGCTACCCCGAGGCGCTGTTGACCTGGTTGGCGGAGATTCGCTGGCCGACCTTGCATGGCCAGTGGATGAGCCTGATCCAGTTGGCCTACCCGCTGGTCGCGGGGGTGTTCATCCTGCTGGTGGTGCAGTACCTGCGCGCACCGAGGCCGTTGCACGCGGCCCAGATCATCGGCCTGCTGGGCATTTTCTGGATGCTGCCGCAAACGTTCATCCTGCCGTTCACGCTGAACATCATGTGCAGCCAGGTGATGTTGATGATCGCCGCAGCGGTTGCGCACGAGGCCTACCAGATGGCCTTCCGCGACGAGCTGACCGGTTTGCCCGACCGGCGTGCGTTGAACGAGCGCATGCAGCGGCTGGGTCGCAACTATGTCATCGCCATGACCGACGTTGACCACTTCAAGAAATTCAACGACACACACGGTCACGATGTCGGCGATCAGGTGTTGCGCCTGGTGGCCAGCCGTTTGGCCAAGGTCACCGGTGGTGGGCGTGCCTACCGCTATGGGGGAGAGGAGTTCGCCTTGGTGTTCGCGGGCAAGACCGCCGAGGAATGCGTGCCCCATGTGGAAGCGGTGCGCGAGGTGATCGCCAACTATGTGATGCACCTGCGCGACAAGTACAACCGCCCGCAAGACGATACCGCCGGGCGCCAACGCCGCGCCGGCAGCAGCGGCGGCACGGTTTCGGTGACCATCAGCATTGGCGTTGCCGAGCGCCAGGCCGATCACCGCAACCCCGAAGCCGTGCTCAAGTCGGCCGACCAGGCGCTCTACAACGCCAAAGGCGCAGGGCGCAATTGTGTGGTGGTGCATGGCCAGCAATCGCGGCGTGGGGCTGTACGCACTTAGTGACCAAAATAGACTAATTGGTCTATTGATGACCCTATGTCTCGTAAATGTTGTTCGGTTACACTGGTATCAACCCCAGTGTCGCGGTACCCCGAGACCGCCCAGACCCCACTTGCGAGAGGTTGTCATGGCTGACTATAAAGCGCCCGTGCGCGACATGCGCTTCGTACTGAATGAAGTGTTCAACGTGGCTGAGCAGTGGGCCCAGTTGCCCGGGCTGGCCGAAGTCGTCGATGCCGATACGGCCATGGCCGTACTGGAGGAGGCTGGCAAGGTGACCGCCAAGAGCATCGCACCGCTCAGCCGCGCCGCCGATGAAGAGGGCTGCCACTGGGACAACGGCGCGGTGCGCACGCCGGCCGGTTTCATCGAGGCCTACAACACCTACGCCGAAGGTGGTTGGGTGGGCGTGGGTGGCGACCCGCTGTTTGACGGCATGGGCATGCCCAAGGCCATTTCGGCGCAGGTCGAGGAAATGGTCAATGCCTCGAGCCTGGCCTTTGGCCTGTACCCGATGCTGACCGCCGGCGCCTGCCTGTCGATCAACGCCCACGCCAGCGAGGCGCTGAAGGAAAAGTACCTGCCCAACATGTACGCCGGTGTATGGGCTGGCTCCATGTGCCTGACCGAACCGCATGCGGGTACCGACCTCGGCATCATCCGCACCAAGGCCGAGCCACAGGCGGACGGCAGCTACAAGGTCAGCGGCACCAAGATCTTCATCACCGGCGGCGAGCACGACCTGACCGAGAACATCATCCACCTGGTGCTGGCCAAGTTGCCGGATGCGCCGGCGGGGCCGAAGGGCATCTCGCTGTTCCTGGTGCCCAAGTTCATGGTGAACGAGGATGGCAGCCTCGGTGCGCGCAACCCGGCCACCTGTGGCTCCATCGAGCACAAGATGGGCATTCAGGCGTCGGCTACCTGCGTCATGAACTTCGACGAGGCTGTGGGCTATATCGTCGGTGAGCCGAACAAAGGCCTGGCAGCCATGTTCACCATGATGAACTACGAGCGCCTGGGGGTGGGTATACAGGGGCTCGCGACGGCCGAGCGTTCCTACCAGAATGCCGTGGAGTACGCGCGCGACCGTTTGCAAAGCCGTGCCCCCACCGGCCCGCAAGCCAAGGACAAAGCCGCCGACCCGATCATCGTCCACCCGGATGTGCGGCGCATGCTGTTGACCATGAAGGCACTCATCGAGGGTGGCCGCGCGTTTTCCACCTATGTGGCCATGCAATTGGACAGTGCCAAGTACAGCGAAGACCCTGGCGTGCGCAAACGCAGCGAAGAACTGGTGGCATTGCTTACGCCGGTGGCCAAGGCCTTCCTGACCGACCTGGGCCTGGAGTGCGCGGTGCACGGCCAGCAAGTGTTCGGCGGGCATGGCTACATCCGTGAATGGGGCCAGGAGCAACTGGTGCGTGATGTGCGCATCACCCAGATCTACGAGGGCACCAACGGTATTCAGGCCCTCGACCTGATGGGCCGCAAGGTGGTGGCCAGCGGCGGCGCCTACTACACGCTGTTCTCCGACGAAATTCGCCAGTTCATTGCCAGTGCGGGTAGCGAGCTGGATGAGTTCACCCGCCCCCTGGGTGCTGCGCTCGGCCAGCTGGATGGGCTGACTGAATGGGTACTGCAGCAGGCCAAGGGCAACCCGAATGAAATTGGCGCAGCATCGGTCGAGTACCTGCATGCCTTTGGTTATGTCGCCTATGGCTACATGTGGGCATTGATGGCGCGGGCGGCGAAGGCGGGGGAGGGCGACGAGGCGTTCTATTCGGGCAAGCTGGGCACGGCGCGGTTCTACTTCGCGCGCTTGCTGCCACGGGTGGATTCGCTGGTGGCCTCGGTGAAGGCGGGCAGTGAGTCGCTTTACCTGCTGGATGCCGAGCAGTTCTAGCTGATTCAGGGGCCGCACAGCGGCCCCTGTGCTTCATGTATCTGCGAATGCCTCTCTTGTGTAAGCCTTTTCCTACACAACGTGGTGACTTTTCACCACTGTTCTCAGATTGGATCCACGGCTAATCTCTACCACATGGACGTTGCGCAGGAAGCGCAAAGGACAGATCAAGGATGGCGACGAAGGACCACCTGCCAGGATGGCGGGGCGATACGGATGTCACAGGGAAACAGTCTGGAAAACCCCGCTTCGGCGGGGTTTTCTTTGCGCGCGTGTTTTATCAGGCCAGCACATCCAGCGGTGATGCGCCCAGCTGTCGCGCGTCCGTCTCTTCTTCCAGCAGCGTACGCAGCAGTTCGACCGATGCCTGCTGGCGCTGGGCATCGCGGAACACCAGCCCTACCTTCAACGGTACTCGCGGCTCGCTCAGCGGCTTCCACAACAGCCCTGGGTCGTCCTCGGCGGCGTCTTTGGCCCGGCCTGGCAGAATGGTTGCCAGCGCGGTGTGCGCCAGGCTGTCGAGAATACCCGCCATATTGTTCATCTCGGCCTGCACCTGCGGCCGCCGGCCCTGGCTGGCTAACTGGGCCTGCCAGATCTGGCGGATTTGAAACTCCTCGCCCAGCATCAGCATGGGCAACTCGGCCGCCTGGCGGATGGACACCTTCTTGAAATCCTTCAGTGGGTGGGTGGCGGGTATCACCAATTGCAGCTCGTCCTCGTACAGCAACAGGCCATGCAGGCCGGGCTGGCGTGGCGGCAGGTAGCTGATGCCGATGTCCAGGTTACCGCTGAGCAGGCGCCGCTCGATCTCCAGCCCCGATAACTCGTAGATCTGCACCACCAGGTGGGGTTGGGCCTTGCGCAGCCGTTCGAGCAATTGCGGCACCAGGCTGGGGCGTACCGTTTGCAGCACACCGATGGCCAGGGTGCGCAAAGACTGGCCCTTGAAGTTGCGCATGGCCTCGTGGGCACGCTGCAGGCCATCGAGCAGCGGCAGGGCATGGTTGTACAGGGTATGGGCCGCCAGGGTCGGCAGCAGGCGCTTGTTGCTGCGCTCGAACAGGCTCAGGTCCAGGCTGTGTTCCAGTTGGCGGATCTGTTGTGAAAGCGCTGGCTGTGACAGCGACAGGCGCTCGGCGGCGCGGCCGACGTGGCCCTCTTCGTACACCGCGACGAAATAACGCAGTTGGCGAAAATCCATAAGTGATGCTTATCAAAAGTGCTGGAAAATCGAAATGGCCGTAACCCCTCGTGGCGCCTAGTCTATCGCCGTATTCCAACGGGTTACAGCGCTGAATCAGTCGATTGTTACCGTGGATGAGAAACACTTTTGATAGGCAAGACAAAATAATGAGCGGCGGCGTCAAGACCGCCCTGTGCTCGCCCCTTACCGTGCATTGGCTGGAGCCCCGATGAACCTGTTCAACCTGCGCCGCTCGGCCCCGACCGCCGCGGCCGAGCCCAAGCCTGTGCCGGTGCGTGTGCCACCTGCTGCCGAGTTGTCGCGTGACTGCCTGATGCCCGGGACCGAACGGCCTGCGCAGGTGTTCGTGCGCGGGCAGGGCTCCTGGTTGTGGGACGATGCCGGGCATGCCTACCTGGACTTCACCCAGGGCGGCGCAGTGAACAGCCTGGGCCATAGCCCCAGCGTGCTGGTCAAGGCGTTGGGCAGCCAGGCCCAGGCGCTGATCAACCCAGGCGCGGGGTTTCATAGCCGTGGCCTGCTGGCGCTGGCCAACCGCCTGTGCCAGAGCACCGGTAGCGACCAGGCCTACCTGCTCAACAGCGGTGCCGAAGCCTGTGAAGGGGCGATCAAGCTGGCGCGCAAGTGGGGCCAACTGCACCGCAGTGGCGCCTATCACATCATCACCGCCAGCCAGGCCTGCCATGGCCGCAGCCTGGGCGCGCTGTCGGCGTCCGACCCATTGCCCTGCAACCGCTGTGAACCGGGCCTGCCCGGGTTCAGCAAGGTGCCGTTCAATGACCTGGCGGCGCTGCACGCCGAAGTGGATTCGCGCACTGTGGCCATCATGCTGGAGCCGGTGCAGGGCGAGGCCGGGGTAATTCCGGCGAGCCGCGAATACCTCAAGGGCGTGGAAACCCTTTGTCGTGAGCTGGGCATCCTGCTGATCCTCGATGAGGTACAGACCGGCATCGGGCGCTGTGGCGCATTGTTGGCCGAGGAGACCTATGGCGTGCGTGCCGACATCATCACCCTGGGTAAAGGCCTGGGCGGTGGTGTGCCACTGGCCGCGTTGCTGGCCCGCGGTACGGCGTGCTGCGCCGAACCGGGCGAGCTGGAGGGCAGCCACCATGGCAATGCGCTGATGTGCGCTGCGGGCCTGGCCGTGCTGGATACCGTACTGGAGCCCGGCTTCTTCGGCCAGGTGCAGGACCACGGCCGCCACCTGCGCGACGGCCTGAGCCGCCTGGCGGGGCGTTATGGCCAGGGCGAAGTACGCGGGCAAGGGCTGCTGTGGGCGCTGCAGCTGAAGGAAAACCAGGCGCGTGAACTGGTGGCCGCGGCCCTGCACGAAGGCTTGCTGCTCAATGCCCCACAAGCGGATGTGGTGCGTTTCTCTCCGGCGCTGACCGTGAGCAAGGGCAATATCGACGAAATGCTGCTGCGCCTGGCACGCGCCTTTGCCCGCCTGCATGCGCAGCAGCATGCGCGCCGCGAAGTGTCGGCCTAAGTGTCGGGGTAAGTGGCACGTTAACCAATTCTACGAACCGTCTGGCGTTCCTGCGCATCGCCCCTGGCCTGTTCCATTCGGCCCGGGGCGTTTTTTTTGCCTGTGGAACCTCCAGGACCAGCGGCTAGTCTGTGTTGTAACCCCTTCAGGAGAGACTCACATGGACTTTATCCGCATTATCATCGCCATTATCTTGCCGCCGCTCGGGGTGTTTCTCCAGGTTGGGTTTGGCGGGGCGTTCTGGCTGAACATTCTGCTGACCCTGCTGGGGTACATTCCAGGGATCGTGCATGCGGTGTACATCATCGCCAAGCGTTAGCCTGCCCAGGCTTCATTACCGGTAGCCGGAGCATCTTCAGCGCCTATGAGATCGAGCGCCGCCCGCGCGGCGCAATCGCGAGCTGCGCTCGCTCCTACGTTTGTTTCGGGCCAGTAACGCCTGTGACAGGCGCGCGCGGCCGCCTTGTTTGTACGGCG